>MUIA01000118.1 GCA_002084115.1 Oceanospirillales bacterium LUC14_002_19_P2
ATTGTGGATTGTTGCTGCAATGCCTGGAATAAACTGTGTAGCGAGGCTGGACGGTTGTTCAGTTTATGCTCTCGCCAGTGGGCACTTATGCAGTAGTTAGAAAAGGCGATTGGTATAACACATAAAGGGAAGGCGAGACCGTCATGTCCCGTCATCACATGGCAGGAAAAGCGATTTCTTGCGACGCACTGACAGTTTGTTATTCAAAGAATAAGGTGACGTCTGCTCACGCTGTCACCCTACACAGCCGTCATAATGGCCGGTATAAGGATATTTACCAACAAGAGATGATTGGGACTAACTTTCCTGAAAGTCATTCGCAGGCATGCAAATGACTTTCAGGAACACAGGCTAAAAACGTACAGATTCAAGAAGAAAGATTCCCTTTTTCGGAAACCATTTTTTTCACGGGTGCCAGCACATTGAGCACCGTGCCATTACTGAAATGCAGTTCAAGCGGCACTTTCTCACCGGTCACCAGATCCTTTTTCAAACCCATCAGCATAATATGGCGACCACCGTGCTGGAGTTTCAGCTTTTTACCAGCCGGAACACGGGGCTCAGCCATGTGTTCCATTTTCATAACGCCATCTTCCATTTTACTGAGATGAAATTCGGCAAAATCCGCCACTGGCGTATCAATCCGCACCAGTTCCACATCCTTCTGACCACTGTTCTTGATCGTCAAATAGGCTGCCGTGTTTTTGCTACCTGGTGGCATGGCCCTGACTCGGGGTTCTGTCACCATCAACGTCTGGTGATGATCCATCACAGGCTGAGGTTTGACATCTGTCAGTACTTTCATGACCGGCGCAGTCACCTTGACCTGTTCACCGTCCGAGAATGACAGGCTGAGCACCAGGTCTTCCCCGATCGTTAATGCCTGATGCAGTCCCATGATCATGATGTGGTTGCCGCCCGACGCCAGACGGGCCTGCTTGCCCGCCTCAATACGAATACCGGCCAAATGCTCCATCTTCATCAGCCCGTATTCCATGCGCGTAGTGTGGAGTTCGACCTTATCGGCAATCGGTCGACCCTGCTTATCCAGTACATCGGCAGCCACCAAGTCAATCGCCTGAGGACTATTATTCTTGATGACGACGTAGGCGGCTGTGTTCTTGGAGATAGGCGGCATTGCCCGAATACGGGCGTCAGACACCGCCACATCGGCAGCCAGCGTTGCACCGGCAACCAACAGCCCAATGAATCCTATGAGGGCCTGTAAAACACCATAACGCCGACCGCTTCCCGCTAGTCGCATAATGACTGACAACCTCTGCGCCATACCGTTCATCTGCCTGACATCCTTTCTCACCACCACCTGATGATGCTGGATTAATCCGCACCACCTTGCATTATGAATTATAAAAACGTCTGATATTCTAGGAGGTATGGTCGCAGCTGTCCCCAAAAAAGATCATTTAATGTATTGCTGGCCCCAAAAGAAATTCCACAATATGCGGTTTGCCTGACACCATTACTTTGACTCGTGCTAACCAGGACATATCGGGATTCACTGTACACAGGCTGATGACTCCTTCGCCCTGCCAAAGGTCTGATACCTCAGGATTCCGGGTTAACGTAACAGGTTGAAGCCCCATATCCATATCCTGACCGACAAACTGCAGACTGACAGCATCGACTGTTTTAACCGGCACCTTAACGGTAAGCATGAGTGACTGCATCACTGGCAGGTTTGCAGGTTCAATCTGCAATGAAATCTGGCCGACAGAATCGACCACGGCATAACAGGCAGAGTTACGGATCAGGCACTCAGACCTGCCGATGGAAGGCACTGCCTCTCTCTGATGCATCATTCGGGAAAAAAACAGTATCATCCCCACACTCGCGAGTATTAACCCTATCGTGAGTAACTTTTTTACCACCACGTGTTCCTTAATGAATAAGCAGGATTCAGTGGATGTGGATTATAGGCTAAACCGTATAGAGGCCAATCTTCATGGTTCCTTAACTGGCTACAATGAAGATGGCAGTATTGACCTTTGCGTCAAAGGGAAGGTAATTGATATTACACTCAAAACCGTTTGCAAATACTGCAACCTATACCGACACCTATTAATCAATGTCCATACAGGCTGCATTATAATGACAACCGCGTGAACGCATAATGGTTCACGAAACGCTTCAATCGTGAGGCATATCTATGATTACATGGTCTGCACTTCACGGACTATTCCGGCCTTCCTTTGCAGCTGCGTTGAGTATTCTCTTGATTGTATCAATATCTCTACCTTCACTTTCAACAAGACGATCTGCCGCATTCCAAGCGACTTGCTGATCGAAAATCACTTTGCTTCCCATCAGTCCTTGCGCTACGTCCGACACTAGCCTGTCCAAATAGGCTGCTGTTTCAGCATCACTAAGAGTTTCTGAGCGAAACACCTCGTCCAGCGTATCCCTACCATTGTCAAAATACGCCAACAAGTTCTGACTTAGCATATCAATTGTCATTGGTTCCTGCTGAACATAATTAGCATCCGTTGAGGTTGCGCCGTAATTGCGCGGCGACAGCGGAGGCGCACTTGCGGATTGCTCACCTCTACCGTTATCAAATTCAGCATCGTCATTAAAATCATCGTCAAAATCATCGTCTCGAAAGTCATCATGTATGCCGGAATCGTCTGACATCGCATCCACATTTTCATAGCGCGCGCCTGTTCCGAAAGGCTTGCTGACTTGGGCATATTCCACCATTTCCTGACCAGACTCCTGCGTAACCGCTGATTTCTGACTGGATTCCTGGCTTATCTGTGTCTTGACAGCCTGTGTGAACCTTCCTTTTTTCGGTGCTTTTGCGACATCAAATCCTGGAATATTTTCTTTCAGCGCGCGCTTTTGCCCGCGGAATTCTGTGTTGACATTTTCTAGCTCACCATCAAGCGCTTTACTCATACCTTTTAGCGCAATAGCCAATGCGGATCGCTCTTTCTGAATCTCTTTCTGTAACTTTTTCTCTTCTTTCACTAGATCCTTTCGTTGTGTATCCAGAGTCTCCACTTGCTCCTTGGCCTCTTTAATCAGCTGCTCGACGTTTGCCTTCGCTGTCTCAAGGCGTTGTCTATACGTTGCCTGCTTAGCCGTTGCCTTTTCCATTTTCACACCAAGCTGTTTTGATAAGCTATTCACATTGTCCTCAGCGGCACTAACAGCGTCTTCAGCAGATACCGCATCACCATCAGGATGCAACTCACTCAGTACCTGGCTTAAGTTAGGATCCGGTGCCGGCCCCACATCCATTCCTTCAAGGAATTTCAAGCCTTTTGACAAAACTTCAAGCATGCCAAAGTATTTATTCGTTTCTTTTTGCACCGTTTTTGCAGTATCCAAAGCCACATTCACCGTAGCCTTTTTCCCATAAAACTGACGAATTTTCTCATTTTGTTGCTCTAATGCTTCTCTATTTTCTGTTTTTTTCTTACCGAAAGCATCACGCTTGGTTTTGATCTGTCCTTCTGTTTTGCTTGCCGCTGCCTTTGCCTTCTCGAACTTTGCATTGACCAACTCATTAACTTTTTCTTTATGATCCGTTTCAAATGCAGTTTTAACGCTACTCGTATCAGCAGCCAATTGTGTCTCCAAGCCTTTCATTTCACCCAACGCATCTTCAGCTTGCTTGCTGGCGTCAGTATGGCGTTGGGCATCATCCGTTTTGTGGGTTGCTATTTGATCCCTGATGGATTGCATATTGGCCAGGATATCCGGACTGAACCTCTGATCTGTCATGACTTGCGTTAACGTTGCAAGCAATCTTTCGGCTTCAAGAGCGGTATCCTGTCGTAAACTGGACTCTGAGGCTAATTCCATAGACTTTTCAGCCCGCGTTTCAGCTTGCTGAAACGCGCTAACATGCTGGTTTCGTTCATGCAGTACTTCTGCCGTCTTCGCACCAAACTTCTTGCTGGCAACATCCACGGACTGGTGCACACTCCGCTTATGGACTTTCAGTTTATTAACCAGCTTACTCAGTCCCTTACCAAAGCTGGTTTTCTTTCCTTTAACCTTGGAAACAGAAACACTAAGACCACCAATACGTGCTTTGGAGACTTTTGACTTCCCTTTCGCATCATTAATCTGATGCAGGCCTCCACTAGCCCCTCCAGCCCCTGTTGACCTCACCTTACCCATGACACGCCCCCAACAAGACAATATTCTTATTCACTCAAGTTACTTTTTAGACTAGCGTATTCCATTACCCAGACTTTCTGCCCCCCCCTTCAGATGCCGGCAAACAAAATCATTTTTTACGATAAAAAAAACAGCAAAATCCCGTTTTGTAATAACAATGTTGTTTATGGGAAACTGTTCAAATCCTGAATGAAGGGTCTCGCACTATTCAATGATTTTTGACAGCCACTGCCACTGGGATTTCGATGACTTTACCCCAGACAGGTCAATGATTCTGGATCATTGCCTAAAAAAAGAGGTGCTTGCCCTTTGCATTCCAGGAACTACACAGGCTCGCTGGCATTCGATTATCCACCTGACGGAATCAACCCATTCTATCGTTTGCTATTGTGCCCTTGGACTTCATCCGTACTTTATTGATGAACATCATCCTGATCACCTGGATACCCTTGAGCAACACCTTGTTCAGCGTCCTGAACACCTGATAGCTGTCGGTGAGATCGGCCTGGACTTCTATCTTGGCCACTTGGACAGAGACCAGCAGGAATCCCTGTTCAGGGCACAGGTGAAGATCGCCCAAGCCCACAAGCTGCCTATTATCCTGCACGCTCGGAAATCTCATGATCAGATACTGAAAATTCTACGGGAATTGCATTTTCAGGAATGCGGGATCGTCCATGCGTGGTCAGGCAGTGAGCAACAGGCTAACCGTTTTATTGCGATGGGCTTTAAACTGGGGTTTGGCGGCGCTATCACCTACCCCCGCGCGACCAAGCTCCGCCATCTGGCCACCACGCTGCCATTGACCTGCTTGGTACTAGAAACCGACGCGCCAGATATGGCGCCAGCAGCCTTCAAGGGACAGAGAAATTCCCCGGAATACCTGCCTCTGATACTGGATGAACTCTGCCAGTTACGTCCGGAATCCGCGGAGATCATAGCCCGACAGACCACTCAAAACACAATGGATGTGTTAAGAATTCAATCATCAAAAATGCCCTGACGCTTCATGTTACCGACGCCACCAGCCGGGGCCAGCGTTCAAAACACATATCATCAAGGCTGGTTTCCAGGGTGACGACATACACCCGCTGTTCGCGACCGATCCGACTGACCAGCCCCTGTAGATACTGTCCTTCCGTGACAGGAAACCGGTGTTACTGCCCACTGACATCCTGCTCAACAAACGCCTGCGCCGGAATTTTGACCGGTACCGGATTAAAGCGGTTCCAGCGCCCCCCCTGAATATTGTGGAGCCGCGCCCAGCCACCAAAGGGAAAATCCCCATGGCAGGCATCCAGGCGCCGCCGCCCCCAGAGCAACAACCGCATCTCACCATCCCGGGTCAACACAGGCAACCGCGCCCCCGGCCGACAAAAGCGGCAGGCGCATTCCTTCTGGTCAAAACGATAAATCACACCGATCGGCATGACAGCCGGCTCCTCAGGGTTCCAGGGTATTGCGATGCCCTGCAGGCTTCCAGGATGGGGCAATCACATTGGGCATATCGGACCGCTTCACCAGCGGCGCCCGACAGAGCGCAAACTCTCCATAGCGCTGGTTCACGGCATCCATCACCGCCAGCACCTGGTCGCGGCGGGCATGATCCGGGGCAAACAGTTCGCCCTGACAGGCCTGAGGATGGGGATCCAGCGCCGCCACATGCACCTGGTGCACGCCGACATCATCCCACCAGTGCTCCAGAAAAAAGCGGGCCAGAGCGATCAGCGGGTCACTGTCAGCGGTGGGATGAACAGTTTTCAGTTTCCGCGCCACCCAGCCACGCTGGGTATTCAGGCCAATACTGAACACGCCGGCCTGCAATTGGTGTCGCCGCAGCCGGGTCGCTACCTTTTCGCACATATGCATCAGGTAACGATCGACTTCCTGGCGGTCCCGGGTATCTGGCGGCATGACCTTGCCATGACCAATGGTTTTGGGTGCTTTGACCTCCCGGTACAGCGGCTCCGGATCCAGTCCCTGCGCCATCAGCCAGATCCGGCGCCCCAGGTTACCGAAACGCCCGGCCAGTACGCTGATGGGGATCTGCTTCATATCACCACAACAGTAAACGCCATGCTGCGCCAGAAAACGGCCAATCCCGGTGCTGATGCCGCACAATTCCGTGACAGGAACAGACGCCAGCCGCTCAGTCGCCCTCCAAGGCTCAACAACCGTCAAACCATTGGGTTTCTGCTGCTTGGCCGCCCACTTAGCAGTGGTTTTATCCCCACTGACCCCGACAGAACAAAGCAGCCCGGATGCTTCGAAAACACAGTGTTTGATCTTTCTGGCAACGACCTCAACCGGACAGCGATACAGCTTCTGGCAGGCGGTCAGATCAAGAAACGCTTCATCGACAGAGAAAATTTCAATATCCGGTGTTATCGATTCCAGCGCCGCCATGATGCTGGATGACACCTGGGCATAGCGATACGGCCGTGCGGGAACCTGGATGAAATCCGGCGCCAGCGCACGAGTTTCCCGCACGCGCATCCCAGTTCGGATACCGCAGGCACGGGCTTCATAGGAAGCAGTGATAATACAGGTTCCAGTGTGCCCGTTAGTGACACCCAGCGGGCGCCCTCGCCACTCAGGACGATCCAGTTGCTCGATGGATGCAAAAAAGGCATTCATGTCCACCAGCGCGATCATCCGTGGCCAGTGGTGTCCCTCTGAAATAATACTGTTCATGCATACAGTATTATAGCAAGCGAACCACCCGGTCAACGCCCTGCCTGATTGGATTTTTTTATCAACCCGACACGGGGTTCACATAGACCTGCATGACGCCGCGAGACGATCTCCGGCCTTCTTGACGGCAATCGTTCACATAACCACTGTGGTGTCTTTCTTACATCCGTTAACAAACCGAAAAGCATCAGGCAAGGAAGCCGTCACGACATTACGGTATACTCGCGCCCCAGAATGTCATGATGCTCTTTGAGGCGAACATTGAACCCCACCATTCCTGACGACATCCCCTACGAAGAGCGGATGTACACCAAAGCTTACCGATTCCAGGGCGCGTTCCTGCATCCCCGTTACTGGGGGCTCTGGCTGTTGATCAGCACCCTGTGGCTGATCGGCCGCCTACCCATGGCCTGGATTGTAAAAATCGGCCGAAAAATCGGTCGCTTGCTCCTGAAAATTGGCGGCAGCCGGGTCAAAGTGACCCGTCGAAATCTGGAACTCTGCTTCCCGGAACTCTCGGAAGCGGAAAGGGAAACCCTGCTGGTACGTAACTTCGAAGCCATCGGCGTTGCCCTGCTGGAGCCGGGCGTTGCCTGGTTTGCCAGCAGCCGTCGCATTCGCCGGATCAGCCGAGTGGAAGGCCTGGAGAATATCCGCCGCCATATCGACAAGGGGCAGGGTATCCTGATCTGCTGCATGCATATGAGCTGTGTCGAGATGGTCTGCCGGGTTGCCGCAGAGTACCTGCCGTTCAACCTGATGTACCGCGTACATGATAATCCACTCTATGAATACATCAGCAACGTCCGCCGGCAGAGTTACCCCTACAAGGGACGCTATATCCCCAGGAAACAAGTCAAGGATCTCCTGCACTTCATGAGCAAGGGCGAAATGGGCATCATCCTGCCGGATCAGGACATGGGCAAGAAGCGCAGCCTGTTTGTTCCCTTTTTCGGGCAGACCGCCGCGACAATCCCCAGCGTCTCTGACTTTGCCCGCCTGAGCAATGCCCGGGTGATCATTGCCAGCTATTACTTGGATGAAAACAACCAGTACGTATTGCGCTTCTCCCAACCGCTGGAGAACTTCCCCAGCGAGGATAATGTGGCCGATACCATCCGCATCAATCAGCTGATTGAAGAGCGTATCCGGCAGCATCCGGAGCAATATCTGTGGCAGCATCGGCGCTTCAAGACGCGCCCGCCCGGCGAACCCTCACTTTATTGATTATGGCCAGTGCCAGATCGTCGTTTTTTCGACGATCTGGCACGCATTCGGTCTCCTTTCACATTCCTCGCTACTTCTTTAGCGCATCAGCGAAAAACCTCCCTGTGACAGCGCCTAAACTGGTAGTAAACGCATTGCTGTGCAGGGAGGTTTGTCAATGCGCCACGTCGTATCCATGCTGCTGATGACGGTTCTCGCCAGCAGCGCCATTGCTGATGAACTGGTCGTCAAGCCAGCCAGCACCTTCGAACAGCTTATCGTCTCCGTAGCCTATCAGGGGCGGAAGATTCATAAGGCCCGTATTATCGTCAGAAGCGAAAACGGCCTGACGATTGCAGAGGGTGAAACTACCCGTGATGGTATCGCCCGACTGAATATCAATTCCGGCCATACGCTGAATATTTCAGTCAAAACTCCCGATGGCCAGGAAGATGAACAGGTCTACATGCACCTGTATCAGTGATTAATAAGCGGTCAACCTCCTGACAGCGCAGACCTTTCAGGTGGTTTCAGACCGCACCGGACACAAGACGGACAATGCGCTATATAGAAAAGGATTTCTCAGCCGTCCTGTTTGATTTTGACGGCACACTGGTCAACAGCGAGCCCCTGAAGGCCGAAGCGCTCGGTTATGCGGTTGAACATGCCGGCGGAACCTGGCGGGACCGCTGGTATACCGAGCTATTGGGGCATCCGTGGCGCACAGTAGAAGAGCAACTGATGGTGCGCGCAGGCATTCAGTCTCGCCAGAGTATTCTTGCCGAATACTTCCATGATCATTACCTGACACTACTGCACACCCGGGTGGCCATGACTGTCGGTGCGGAAGATTTTGTGCGTCGCCTGCACGACCACGGTCATCCTCTTGCCCTGGTGACCAGTGAATCACGCATTATCGTAGAAACCGTGTTAAAGCATTTCAACCTGATAGATTGCTTTCAAACCCTGGTCTGCGGTGATGATATTCTCAATCCCAAGCCTGCCCCGGACAGCTACCGGATGGCCTGTGAGCAGATGCACCTATCCCCGGCTGAGGCGCTCGTCTTTGAAGACACTGATGCCGGTATTACTGCCGCCATACGTGCGGGCATCACCCAGATTATCGGCCTCAGCCATGACTGGAACCGAAACCAGCAATTTCACCGATCATTTCCTACCGTTCATTCCTTTCTTGACCAGCCGCTTCCGTAGCAGCTGGAACAGAGAGTTATCAACGTCTATACCTTACTTCCGCCCCGACGCATCCCCTGATAGCGCTTAAGGGATAGCCTCCATAGATAAATACGTATCTCGTCAGGGTGGTTGCGTGATTGATGCACCTGCGCCTCATGAAGAGGCCAAAAACCAGAGCAGCGACTCCATATGCAAACAGAACGCAGATGGTCCGTTATTTTTACTTGCCTGATAGGCTTCCTGTTCATGCCAATAAGTCATGCCTCACCCTTACAGGAACAAACGCTTCAGGACTATATTGAACAACACTTTGGAACCACATTAGAGCTCAGCTCCCAAGAGTTCAGCCAGATACTATGGCTTGAAAAAACCGACAGTCAATCACCTGACAACGTACCCGCTGCAGGCTATTTTCGGTGCTTTTACAGGTTGGCGGATGAAAAGTGAGGGATTGCAACAGAAATAGCCTTTAGAAGACGATTGATTTGTATAGATCAAAACTTCTGAAGGATCAGACATGTCGGCAACCCCAT
>MUIA01000465.1 GCA_002084115.1 Oceanospirillales bacterium LUC14_002_19_P2
TTGAGTAGCCCAGGGCCCGAAGTCCTTTAGCCACAGAGTAATACAGAGTAATAAAGCAGCAGCCCCACAGGAAATTCGAAATTGAATGGTCAGACTGCGGCTTTATGAAATATCCGGGCTAGGATCGATGTGAACTGTTCGTCATTCGAGCAGTCTGAATAATGAATGATAAGTGTGGGTTGGAAACGAGGAGTCCGGGATAAAATGAAAGTGTATTACGACAGAGACTGTGATCTCTCCATCATCCAGAACAAGCGCGTGACCATTGTCGGCTATGGTTCCCAGGGGCACGCCCATGCCAACAACCTGAAAGATTCCGGCGTTGAGGTGACGGTTGCTCTGCGTAAGGGATCCGCATCCTGGAGCAAGGCGGAAAGTGCGGGCCTGGCGGTAAAAGAAGTGGCGGAAGCCGTGAGCCAGGCAGATGTGGTCATGATCCTGACCCCCGATGAATTCCAGGCACAGCTGTATCGCAATGAGATCGAACCCAACCTGAAAGAAGGCACAACTCTGGCCTTTGCCCATGGTTTCTCCATCCATTACAACCAGGTTGTGCCGCGCGCAGATCTGGACGTTATCATGGTCGCGCCTAAAGCACCTGGTCACACTGTCCGCTCAGAGTTTGTCAAAGGCGGTGGTATTCCTGACCTGGTAGCGATTTATCAGGATGCTTCCGGCAATGCCAAGCAGTTAGCGCTCTCTTATGCTGCCGGTGTGGGCGGTGGTCGTACCGGTATCATCGAAACCACGTTCAAAGATGAGACTGAAACCGATCTGTTTGGTGAGCAGGCTGTGCTGTGCGGTGGTGCGGTAGAACTGGTTAAAGCGGGTTTTGAAACCCTCACCGAAGCCGGTTACGCGCCGGAAATGGCGTACTTCGAGTGTCTGCATGAGCTGAAGTTGATCGTTGACCTGATGTACGAAGGCGGTATTGCCAACATGAACTACTCCATCTCCAACAACGCGGAGTATGGTGAGTATGTGACGGGTCCTGAAGTGATCAACGAAGAGTCCCGCCAGGCAATGCGCAATGCGCTCAAGCGTATCCAGAATGGTGAATATGCCAAGATGTTCATCACAGAAGGTGCAACCAACTATCCGTCCATGACAGCGTATCGTCGCAACAATGCCGCACACCCCATTGAGCAGGTGGGCGCCAAGCTGCGTGAAATGATGCCCTGGATTGCTGCAAATAAGCTGGTGGATAAAGACAAGAACTGATCGTTCTTTCGTATTAAAAAGGCAGGGATGATCCCTGCCTTTTTTGTATCTGCTGCTCAATCGGCGTGCGGGATTTGCTGTTTATGGTACGATCGTATTAATTTCTGGTAATGATCACAATAAAAATAGCATCCGGAGCCTGTCATGAACGCCATTCCTGTTAATAATCCTGTCACAGGGGCTTCCCTCTATACGATTGATGATCCGTCAGAATCTGAGGTCAGGGCTGCCTTTGCCAAGGCGAGGGAAGGAGCAGCAAAGCTCCGGCAAACGTCGGTTAAAGAGCGTCAGGCAGAAATTCGCCGACTGATTGATTATTTGATGGCGAACCGGGAGCGCTTACTCGACCGGATTGTTGAAGAAACAGGTCGGTGTCGTACAGATGCGATGATTTCCGATCTGTTCCAGCTAGTGGAAGATTGTCAGTGGCTGGTGGATAACGTTGATAAAATACTCCGCGATAAGAAAGTTCCAACACCGATTACCTTGCTGGGCAAAAAATCCCGTATTTATCATGAAGCCCGGGGTGTGGTTCTGGTGATTATAGTGGACCCCAAAAACTGGACAGTCAGCTAAGTTAAGTTTTCTGGTTGCAATATGACCCTCAGGAGGGAGTCATGGCAGCAAAAAGAAAACGGCATGCCCCGGAATTCAAGGCACAGG
>MUIA01000292.1 GCA_002084115.1 Oceanospirillales bacterium LUC14_002_19_P2
AGAAAATGGGAAAACTGGAAGCAAATGAACACCTGGTCTAAAAATCAGGTTCGCCAATACGTAAGGTGTCGGGGGTGTTCAAGCAAACCAGAATCGGTGTTCAAGTTAACCAGAATTTGCAATGGAAAGATAAATCTAGTAGTGCGCTATGGAAGCAAGCCTTTAGAGTTTGCCAAAGGTAAGAATGCTATCGAACTAGGTAGTGAAGGTGAGGTAGCTGACACGCTGCGTAAGGTGCGAGAAGCTGCTGAACTTGGTGAGTTAGATGCGCTGATAGAGCAGCAAGCGCGATTTGGAAGACGAGTGACACCAAAGAGCAAGTGAACATGAAGGACAAAGGACATGCTATGAACAAGCATGTTCTTTGTCTTACACTGTGCAAGTGCTGAGCGTGTAAACTATTGAAATCGAATAGTCACACAGCCGTAGAAAAATCGTGCAGATTGGATGGCGAGTTACACATTAGTTACACACTCACTATGAAGTAGCAATAAGTGATTGATAGTAAACTGAATAAAATCTACGTTACTACTGAGTGGGAGTAATCCTCAATCAAATAGCTGAGAAAAAACCGCCGTTCAGGCGGTTTTTTTATGGGGCGATATCTGAGTGCAAGCGCGACTGAGTACCGATGTAAGTATCGATAACAAAAACGGGTGGAATATACGTGTTTCGTTGTCGCGAAGTTTTCTGTGGGGCATACTGCAGGGGTCTTCCTCTTGGTAGAGGCGCGGTGCTTAAGAGTAACAGGAAGTAGGGTGACGCCCGAGATCTCCTGTGAAAGGAAACACCGCCGAAGCCGTTCAAGCGAGTCAGCGCCATCGGCTGGTGTGTCGTTTAAGAGACGCCACACTGTCACGGTGTATTCTGCAGGCAATTGTCTGCGGTACACATGCCATTAGGTGTAATCCGTCATCGTCTGCTTGTCGCGATGAGAGCTGATGGATGCCGGGTCCGTGGAGTGCTACCGCTGTGGGAAAAGTGAATGTACTGACTTTTTGGGTGCAGGCCTTTTTGCAGCTTCAATCGCGCTCCTGATCCTCTATCACCAGGGTAACTGTTTTGGACTACAGTTAGACCTGCTTAAGAGATCAGAAGTTATGGAATTAGCGAGTTTCGAGTTTTCGTCCCTTTCTCTGGCGGCGCCCGCCGTCGCCATTGGTCTGGCAGTGATTACCCGCAAGGTGTTGCTGTCATTGGCGGCCGGTATTGTTTGCGGCGCCCTGCTGCTGACCAGTTTTGACCCTGCCCTGTTTGTGAAATACCTCTCTTCCGCCTTTCTGAAAGTGTTCTGGGATGATGGCTTGAACAAGTGGAATGTCTTTATTCTGCTGTTTCTGATCATTCTTGGTGTCATGACCAGCCTGATTACGCTGGCCGGGGGGACGCGTGCGTTTGGGGAATGGGCGCGTAAGCGCATACAGACCCGCAAAGGTTCTCAGCTGCTGATGGTTATGCTTGGTATCATCATTTTTATTGATGATTACTTTAACAGCCTGGCGGTGGGCAATATCAGCCGGCCTTTGTCGGATCGGCACCGGATTTCCCGAGCCAAGCTGGCTTATCTTCTGGATTCCACCGCTGCGCCGGTCTGCGTTATTACACCGATCTCCAGCTGGGGCGCTTACATCATTGCCTTGATTGGTTCTGTCATGATCACTCATGGCGTGACTGACATTACCCCGTTTGCTGCCTTTGTCTCCATGGTGCCGATGAACCTGTACGCCATTTTTGCGCTGGCGTTGGTTGTTCTTACTGCCTGGATGGATCTCAATGTCGGCCCAATGAAGCGGCATGAACTGCTGGCGCAGGAAGGTCAGCTGTATGATCCGTCGAAGGGGGAGCCCCCCGGTGCGATTGAAATCACCGAGTGTGACAAGGGGCATGTGGGTGATCTAGTGATTCCCATCATCGTGCTGGTGATTGCCACGGTATTTTCGATCTTGTGGACCGGGGCGCAGGCACAGGCGACAGCCGGACAGAGCTTTACCGTACTGGGCGCCTTTGAGCATACCGATGTGGCAACGTCGCTGGTGATGGGCGGTAGTGTCGGCCTGCTGGTATCCATCCTGATGCTGTTACGTCACAAGCTGCCGTCAGGCATGGTGACAGAGGCATTTGTTGATGGCGCCAAGTCTATGCTGGATGCCATTTATATTCTGGTACTGGCTTGGGTGTTGATTGATGTCATCAGCAATCTGGATACTGGCAAGTATCTGGCGGGCTTGGTCAGCGGCTCTATTGATGCGTCCATGATCCCGGCGTTGTTGTTTGTGATCTCAGGCATCATGGCATTTGCGACGGGTACCAGCTGGGGGACTTTTGGCATCATGTTGCCGATTGCCGGTGATATGGCGGCCGGTACAGAGATCGCACAGTTGTTGCCGATTATGTCTGCCGTACTGGCCGGGGCGGTCTTTGGTGATCACTGCTCGCCAATATCTGATACCACCATTCTTTCTTCCACAGGGGCATCCTGTCATCACATTGATCACGTCATGACCCAATTACCCTATAGTGGTGGTGTCGCGCTGGTGGCGTTCTTTGGCTATCTGATGATGGGAATAACGGATTCCATGACGATAGGCTTCATGACATCTCTGGCTGCATTCGTCCTTTTGGTTGTCTGCTTTAAAAAACTCTCGGCGGATATTGAGCTCAACGGGGTGCGTCAGTTCGCCTGATAGTGTCTCGTGTTAAAAACGAGAAAACCGATCCTTCAGGATCGGTTTTTTTATGTCTGGATGCCGAATAACAGACGCTTGCTAGACTGTTGTAAATAACACGAAATTATTGCCACAGCATCAGCCAGTGACAGGGATGGTCGAGCCATGAGTCTGACAGCATTAATGGATGAGTTAATCCGGGTGAATCAGCTTGATCCGATCGCACCGGAAGAGGGACGGTATACCCTCAAAATGAATGGGTTCGATGTTCTCTGTTATACCCGCGCTGGGCGTGTCTATCTGGAAGCGCAGCTCGGGGCGTTACCTGAAGGGGATGATAAACGGCGGGAGCTGGCAATGAAACTGGCCGAAAAAAGCCTGCTTCTGATTCGCGCACAGCGTGCGTGTCTCAGCATCAATGAAGACGATGATCATTATTGGCTCCACCGACGTCTGCAGGAGTCCGGATTGCAACTGGACCAGTTTCAGGAGGCTCTGGAGAGTTTTGGCAGTTGTTTCCTGTATGTGCGGGATATTATCAATGAGCCTGCCAGTGGCGGTGGTGTTAACCCCATGATGATGCCTTAACCGGTCATGGCTAAAGGCATGCAGCGTTTTGCAACCATCCTTTCTCCCGCGGAATCAGGGGCAGAGAGTTACCAGAACGGCTTGCGGGTGGCGAATATTGGTTTTCTGCAGGCGTTGGTGAAATACAGTAATTTCTCTGAATTTCACTTTTTCGTTGTTGCTGATGACTGCTCTGACGTTGACGCCTATTGGTCGCAATACCTTCATTTTAATGGGCTGGAAGCTGTAATCCATGTTTACCCATTGCATCTACTGCCGATGTGTTTATCCGAGTATGAATATTCGGTCTTTCATTGTGGCGACCACTATATTGCTCCGTTGCTGGAATTAAGGGAGGCCTATGCATCCCGACTGTTCCCGGTGACAGGCCGGGTACATTCTTTGTGTCAGGATGTTTCTCTGTCGACCACTCGTAGCCTGTGTCTTTCCCCCCAGAAATCCTGCGATGCCCTGCTTTGTGCCAGTGATGCAGCTTTCAAGGCAATGGAGAAGCTGATGTGTGAGGTTCAGCAACAGCTGGGGGATCGTCATGGTGTAACCATAAGAGATCATTGCAGTATTGAGTTTTTACCTCTGGGGATTGAACTGTCGGACTTTCCGCCCATCAAGAAAACACTGGCGAGAGAAACGTTAGAGCTGCCTCAAGACGCGATTGTCATTCTGTACCTCGGCAGAATTGATGCCGGAAATAAAATGGATCTTCATCCATTGATTCTCGCGCTGAACGAGATTGTGAGTGAGGAACTGCTCCACAATTCTCAGGACGTTGTGCTGTATATCTGTGGCCAGTCATCGGCCAGTGATGATTATGTGGTGTCGCTGGCGCGGACAGCCGGGCAGTTGGTGATAGAGGATCGGGTGCTCTTCAACTTTGATATGGCGCCTGATGAGCGCAGCACCATTTACGCAGCAGCGGATATCTTTGTTTCTCTGGCAGATAATCCACAGGAAACGTTTGGTCTGGCGCCGCTGGAAGCGATGGCTTCCGGTTTACCTGTGGTGTTATCAGACTGGAATGGTTATCGGGATCTGGTTGAGCATGGGCGCTCTGGCTATCTCATTCCGACAAGTTGGGGGGATATTGATGCTCTGGTCACTCCCACGGCTTACTATGAACCCGAACGGAATTTACTGGCGTCGGCTCAGGCTGTCGCGGTTGATGTAGCAACTCTGTCTGAAGTTTTGATGACTCTTGTAGCTGATAAGAAGAAGAGGGAGCTGGTTGGGGTTGCCGGACAATGTCGAGTCGAGAAGCAGTTTTCCTGGTCAGCTTCTGTTGGGAGCTATATAGCGTTAGTGGAGAAGCTGGGGCAGTTAGCTGATCGCACCAAATTTCAGCCGTCCGGCCGTTATCCGGGTTTATCAATGGCCACCGTTTTCGGTCATTATGCGTCAAACCTGCTGGACGACGCTGTTGTTCTTGAAACCCTGCCGCGTGGGCGCAGGGTGCTGATGGATTCTGAAGCTGCCGTTTGTTTCGATGGTATCAATCATCTGGTGGATGCCCAGCTTCAAACTGCGGTATTGGAAGGTGCACTGTTGGGTGCAAGGGTAGATCAGCTTTGCGCCAACATCGCACTGGCCAAGCCTCTGGTGGTGTTCAATATCCTGTGGGGTTTGAAACATCAATTGCTGAAGCAAACAACCAGGCAACCGGTTATTCAGTCGAGGCGTTATGTGCAGCTATCGGACGCTGGCAAAACGACGGGGTCTCTTTCAAAAAATAGAATTTGGCAGATTCTGCAAACCACCGAATATCCAGATAAATGGACGGCGGAACTTATTCAGCCTGTTCTTAATCGCTATATGTATCCTCTGTTAGACAGAATGCTCACTAATGATCAATGGCAGATAGAAGACGTTCTATCAACGCTGACGATGCCGATTGTTGCCAAACTCTGTGAACAACTGAATCAGCTTCAGGCAATCTGTTCGAAATCGGTCATTCCCATTGATGCTTGCCAATTGTCGGCACAGGCGTTACTGGATCATTTTCCATTGTGGGGGCGACACTTAAAAGCAGGGTTGGTGGCTGATCTTCAGGCAATCAAAACAGTATTGCGACGGTTGAATAGCGACAGCCAGTTGCTTATTGAAACAGTTTTGGAGGCTGATAATCAGAATGACCTGCGAATCACAGGACTTAAACCATTAACGGATCAAGGCTTTCACGGAACAACATGTGTTCGATTCAGTAATGGTGCGTCAGTTTTATATAAACCAAGAGACCTGCGTATTGAATCCCTGTTGGTGAATAGTTGTCAGGAAAATGAGTCGCTGAGTCTGGCAGAGTTAGTTAATCAATGGGCTGACGAACCGGTATTAGGTTGTTTGAAACAGATTGCCAAAGTTGAAACTGTTCGTCATGCAGAATGCCATTATGGTTATTCTGAGTATCTGGACATCAATACGCCTCGCAATGAGTGGTCTGAATCGCTGTACTGTCGACTAGGGTGGTTGTCAGCCTTCCTGCTGATAACTGGGCAGGGAGATGCTCACCATAACAATATTCTTGTAAAAAATGATATGCCGTATCTGGTGGATGCAAAGCGAAGCCTTACGCAGTCGGTTGTGGTAGGTATTGCTGAAGATATGGCCAATGCCGGTGGTTTGATATGGGAAATGTCATCACTGTCGAAAACCAGAGTTGGTGTGTTCTGGGAGGAAAGTGATGATATCGCCGACGATGCTCATCAGCACAGCCAATATGCTTCCATAGTGGCAGAGGGCTTTCGGCAGGCACTGCAGTTGGTTATGGCTAAATCAGGCTTGATTACCCGCTTTCTTAACGGACTCACTGGATTACCAGTCAGCTCCCCTGTGCTGACACATCACCAGCATAGACAGCAAATATCTGATATCAACAAGTTACATGTTTTCTGTGAGCCTTCCTTGAAGGCACTCTATAAAACCGAAAACAGCATGGCTGATCGGATGATCAGAGAGCATGGGAAAACAGAAGGCTCTGATGAACCGATAACACGTCATCGAGATGACATCGTTCGTGCCTGGGCGAGGGGAGGTATTCCGGATTTATACCGTTTACCGGATTCTATTGAACTGCTCGCAGCCCCCAATAACAGGGAAGGTCGATATGTGGTGCTGGATTCTGATTATTTCACAACGCCTGTAATGCCTGAGTTAGTGAATGTTATCGAAAGGCTGGACCAAGTGGCTTGTGATCAATTAGTCGAAGTGTATGAAAACTGGCTGCTGGGTTTAGCGGCAGAGGAGCCGCTGGAGGAAAATCTGCTGCAGTGGCTGCAAAAGGAGCAGTAAAGCCCCGGTACTGCTCAATGCGGGGCTTTTGGCGGTGCGCTTTTCTTGTCGGCGTGGTGCTTGAGTTCCTGCAGCAGGTTCTCTGCCAGGTTGGCAGCCAGCGGATCATCGGATGATGTCAGCGGTGTTAGGAACTTTTCACTTTCGCTGTTGCGACCCATCAACATCAGTGACATACCAATAAAGGCACGAACGGTAGGATTATCTGGCTCGATCTTCAGGGCTTTCTTTTCAAGCACATCCAGCGCATCCTGAAACTGGTTCAGGTTGAGATGGTTCAGTGCCATGCCAATGTGTGGCAGAACACTGTTGGGGCGAATGTGACCGATGGCCTTGAAAATAGACTTAGCCTGGCCAGACATCCCATTGCTGGTAGCCATAAACCCGATATCGGCCAGCAGTCTTAAGGTTTCTACGGTGACCATGTCCCTGGTTCCCCCCTAAATCCCTGAATCAGTTGATCTTCTGAATAATGCCCTGCGCGGTATCCTTGACGGCTTTGACGACCGAGCTGTCTACGCTGTAGAGCATGGTAAGTTTATTCACATCCTGCTGCAGTTTGATCATGTCGGCCAGGTTACTGGGGTCAAGATCCTGCATGGATGTTTCCAGCTTGCTTTCAAATTCAGACAACTTGTTGGACAGGCGATCCGTTGCCTGATCAAAGCTGATGCTGTTCGTTCCGTTATTCAAAATCGACATAAGAACCTCTCCCTGTTCCCAGCGCCTCTATTAAGTCTAGTCCACAGATATGCCAGCATTCGGGCTGATCGCAGTGGATAAATCCGCCTTAATGCGTGCCTGAGGCCTTGTGGTATTTGAGCCAGGTCAGTTCGATCACCTTGACGGCGTCATCCAGCGCCTTGATCAGCGCATCGGTCTGCTCAAACTCTTCGGGAGAGAGCCCGCCTTGCTTACTGCTCTTGAGCTGCGCGGCCTCTGCATTCAGGCTGTCTATCAGTTCCTGTCTGTACTGACCGTCCGTATCGGTACTGAGACGGTCTTCTGTCAGCGACAGGGAGACGTTATCAGCTTCCGCCATGGTTGCCTCCTATGTAGTATTTTATTCTTTCCTGGCCTAGCCGAAGCGTCAGATATTCCAGGGTGATACTTTCAAGTATATATCCGTTTTTCAGCCTGGCGCCTTTCAGGTACTTTTCACCATTATCGAGGATCACAAAGGGCTCCTTGCCGATGGTGACGCTCTTGATATTGATGATGGGCTGCAGGGTGGCCAGATCGGCAGATGGCAGGGTGACATCAATCACCAGCTCAGGGCGCTTGCCGTACTTTTCCCGAAAGTTCCGGACGACTTCTTTTAGGTGGTACCCCTGAGAGATATCCATGAGACGTCCCTTCATGATCACCTTGCCGGGTTGATCCAGCAGCTTGATACGCTGGCTCAGCGCCTTTTCTTTGAGCATTGAGCGAAGCGTCTTGATGCGGGTGTTCTGGAACTCAAGCTGATCAATGATGGTCTGCAGCCCATGCACTTCCTGATGCAGTAATTCACGGACCTTCGTCAAATCTCTGACGGTGTGCAGGTAGCCTCTAAGGATCAAGGTGCCCGGAAGTGTGTCCAATGCGACGGTCAGTGACTTGTAACCATGCATTTTCAGCACCGCCATGGCATTTTCCTGCATTTGATCCAAGGCGATGATCTGGTTGTTGAAAAGGACAGACTTCTCGGTGAGCGCATCCAGATAGGCTTGCTTGGTCGTGCCATCGACAATGTAGCCTGTCAGTAACACGGAGCCGTCAGGTAGTGTTTTCAGGGTGACATCTTCAAGGTTTTGCAGGGCTCGCAGGTTTTCCGCTTCAAGAATATGAGAAATAGGCTTTTCTGCTTCCGCCAGGGCAGGATCGGTGAGTTGCCATAGCCAGGAAAAAACGCTGATAAATCCGATTAACAGTGCAGCTGCGGCACCCAGAATTACTACCTTTTTTCCCGATGCAGGCAGCAAAGCACGCAGTCTCTCCATAAAGCCGGGACCGGAGGAATGCTGCTCTTCGAGCTCCGTCAGTTCATCGTCGGAGAGTCTGTCGTCAAGAACCGGAATGTCTTCATCATCCTGTTGTTCATGAACAGTACCCGAATGAATGGATTCTTCTGCTGAGGGGGTAGACGGTGGTGCAGGTGCCGTCAGATCGGGCATTGTCAGTTCGGGCCATGTGGCCCCTTCCGGCGCCATGGCAAAATGCAGATTGCCCGCGGTCACGATCACAAAGGGCTGAAGTGTAAACTGGTTTTCCTGAGCCTGACCATTCAGATAAACACCCTGACCTTCAGCCAGGTTCCGAATATCGACGCTATCCTCAGAAACCAAAATTTCCAGCTGATAATCGGCGAGGGTGTTATCGGTGAGCACCAGGTCGCACTCTTCGTGCCGGCCCAGTGAGTACTGGCCTGCATCCAGAGTGATTTCTGCGCCGACATGGGGGCCGGACAGAATCTTTAAAACCCAGACCTGGTCTGCCATAAATTGTTGTCCATTACCTGCAGTGGCAGAGCGTCGCCATATTCATTGAAAGAGATGCCTGATGGGGCCTTTCGCCCGCACATGATCCAATCCCTGGAGCGCGGCTGAAAATGGCGTAAACATTGAAACGCTGACTACTAAAAAAAGCGTATGTGATGGTGGGGGATATTTCCACCGGATAGCCTGAGGTGCCCGAAAAAACAATGGGTTATCGTATTTTTAACGGGGGCTTGCGTAATTATTTGACAGATTCTGGCATGCCCGCTTCCGACAGCAGTCAGAAGCGTACTTTTCCGGCACGTATTTTTTCCAGTTCATGGGTTTGCAGAGGCTGATACTGTTGGTTTCCGGGCAGTAATGCCAACACCGGATCGTCGAATTGGCTGGTATCAAACCCTTCTTTTTTTAATGTGGTCTTTTGATATTTGAAGGTTGTTGTCATCTGCTGAGAATCGCAGATTCTGAGAAACAGTGGGACGGCATAGCCGGGTAGCTGTCTGCGGATATGTTGGGTCAGCGCTTCCAGATTGAGTGCTTCTTTGGCTTCTGAGACGACCAGAGCCGTCATGCCAGCCCGGCCATCAGTTCCTGGCAGGCTTATGCCATATGTGACCGCATGCTCAACAGCAGGAAAGTTAGTAACTCAAGTTACGCAGTAACGAATAACCTTAGCTGCTCGAATGATGCCCGCAGAGCGGTCATGTAAATCTTCGCCCTGAGCTGAAAATGATTGACCTTCAGTTTCAGGGAGAGGGTTT
>MUIA01000010.1 GCA_002084115.1 Oceanospirillales bacterium LUC14_002_19_P2
TCAATATCGTCAAAATCTTTGGGTAGCTGTGGTCGGCGAGACATCGTTCTAAAGAAAATGCATTGATGATGCCTAAGAATAGTTGGTGTCAGGCTGAGGACTTAGTAAATGCGATTGGTATAACTGGTGGTAGTGGATGTACCAAGCATGGAACCGGCGACAGTAGCCGTACTATCAGCCATCAGGGCACGGTTGATGCAGGGCATGTTGCCGTCTTTATCCAGCAGGTTACCTTTCTGAGCGACGGCGATCAGGGTGCCGGAGGTATCGAACATATCCACAAACAGGAAAGAGAATACGATACTCACCAGGCCGATATCCAGTGCACCGGCAAGGTCAAGCTGCATGAAGGTAGGCGCCAGGCTGGGTGGCATGGAGAAGATGCCGTTCAATTCGACATGGCCGGTGGCAATGCTGAGCAGGGTCACAGACAGAATACCGATCATCACGGAACCGGTAACGCCACGGAAATAGAGGGCTGCAATCACGACAAAGCCGACACAGGCCATGATCGCGTTCCAGCTTGTCATATCGCCCATGGAAACCAGGGTGGCCGGGTTATCAACGACAATGCCAGCATTTTGCAGACTCTGGAAACCCAGGAAGAAACCGATACCGGCGCCGATACCACCGCGCAGTGACAGCGGAATGCTATTGATGATCCATTCCCGGATACGGAAGGCGCTCAGCAGGAAGAAGCAGATGCCGGAGAAGAAGACCGCGCCCAGGGCGACCTGCCAGCTGTACCCCATCTGTCCGACAACGGTAAAACTAAAGAATGCATTCAGGCCCATACCGGGCGCTATGGCAACCGGGTAGTTGGCGTAAAAGCCCATAATGAAACAGCCAATGGCGGCGGCAAGACAGGTGGCGACGAACACGGCACCGGAGTCCATGCCGGCAGCGGCCAGCAGGCTGGGGTTATCGAAAATAATGTAGGCCATCGTCAGGAAGGTGGTGAGGCCTGCGATCACTTCCGTTTTGACCGTAGTATTGTGTTCCTGGAGTTTAAATAAGCGCTCAAGCATGGGATTCGTACGACAACTTCAGAAAGGGTGGTGAAGAAGGCGCGCAGTCTACACGAATCCCATGCACCGTTAAAATATTTTGATCATTGAAACGGATTTTTTAAACGAATCCTGTCTAAGGTCAACGCCTTTTGAGGCTCTTATTGATTGACGGTAAATACGAACTTTGTCGTCTTAATGTCGAATCCGTGTGGTGGTGTATACCGCTATAGGAAAATGGCAAGTGGCAACAGGATGACGAGAAGAATTGAAATAGCTACCGAGGTCCAGAGAATAGCTTCTGTTGCTTCATGGTGAGGATCCTCATAAGTCAGGTGAACCCCTTCAGTGCGATCGACTTTTTTCCCTGAAGAACCGCCGCATCGAAAGCTTGCATCAGAGACTTCCTGCGTTTCGTTGTCGAGGTGCGTGCAAGGTGTTTGGGACGTTGCATGCAGATAGCGCTCAAGCTCTTGTGGGTCCATGTGGGTGAGAGTGTCGTCTGATGAGTGGTTGGTTCCAATCCATAAATGAGTTGACTCTCTGTGGAAGCCTAACTGCTGCAGACCAGTAATGGCTTCATGCTGATTGCTATTACTGATGGCTATCAAGTTTTCTTGATCTATATGGATTGCCATCAGAGTACTGTCTTTAAAAACAAGGCTATCTGTCACTTGAGGGAGTTCTTCTGTTTCAAGGAGGCTTCTGATAGCGATTCGATTCTCTGCCGGTGATAAAAAACACGCTCGCTGAATATTATTCACTCAAGTTACGCAGTAACGAATAACCTTAGCTGCTCGAATGATGCCCGCAGAGCGGTCATGTAAATCTTCGCCCTGAGCTGAAAATGATTGACCTTCAGTTTCAGGGAGAG
>MUIA01000293.1 GCA_002084115.1 Oceanospirillales bacterium LUC14_002_19_P2
CAGTCCCAACGGCTGGTACAGCTGGCGGGATGCGGTGGCGGATTTTCTGGCGGCCAAAGATGATCCAGTGTTGCTCAAGGACTGGACCAATACCGTACTGGGAGAAACCTGGCAGGAAGCCGGGGAAACGGTCGACCATGAGCTGTTGTACCAGCGTCGTGAACATTATTCGGCCCCCGTGCCCTGGTCAGTGGAAGTATTGACCGCTGGCATTGATGTACAGGATGACCGGGTAGAATTTGAGGTCGTTGGCTGGGGCGCTGGTGAGGAAAGCTGGTCCGTAGATTATGTCCGTCTCTACGGGGATCTCAGTCGTCCCGAAATCTGGCAGATATTGGCCGACAAGCTTCGGCAGTCGTATCGACGGGACGATGGTGTATTGATGAATCTGGCTCAGGTCTGCATGGACTCCGGCGGCCATTTCACCGATGAAGTCTACGCGTTCAGCCGCAAGCTGGGCATTGACTGGCTGATTCCCATCAAGGGAGCGTCACAAGCAGGGAAGGCTATCGCTACCTTCCCGAAGACCCGCAACCGCAAAGGTGTCTATCTCACATTGGTGGGCACGGACACCGCAAAAGAACTGATCTACCAACGCTACCGAATCCAGGAGCCCGGTGCGGGCTATTGTCACTGGCCGGTCAAAGACTGCTTCGATGAAGATTACTACAAGCAGGCAACAGCGGAAGAAAAGATTCGGAAGTACAAGCACGGTGTTGCCCATTTTGAATGGGATGCCAAAAAGCGTCGTAACGAAGCACTGGATTGCCGAGTCTATGCCCTGACGGCCGTCAGGATCCTGCAACAGCACAGGGGACTGGATCTTGAGCAGCTGTCGCTCAACAGGCCTGTGCCGGAAACCTGCGAAGAAGTGCAGGAAAAGCCAGCACCATCACTGGAAAATCGGCCACGACGCATCAGTCGCAGCAGCTACCTCAACGGATAACACAATGATCAGCCAGGAAGAATACGACGCACTCAAGCGGGCCGTACTGCTTCGTGATACCCGTACAGTGGAGTTTGAGGGGCGCAAGGTGGAATACGCCAGTTTCAGCGAAATGGAGCGACGTTTGCACGCCATAGAACGTGAATTGGCCAGGCAGATTAAGCGACCACGACAGTATGGGGTTTATAGCAAAAGCAGGTCATAAGGGAGCTCTCTCCGGATGAACATGATTCTGGGCTCATATTCTCATTGTGATCTGGAGGCCCGGTTGGTTTTTTACAACACGCCAGGGCAATGGAGCCGGAGAGAAAAATGATTCTCTTAATTCTCTTCTCAGAGGTCAATAGGGTCACATAGGCGATATGGATTGATTCACTGTGGCTCTGTTTCGCTTTAGCGCCATAGATTCAGGATTACGGTCAGTATCAAACTCACCAGAATCATGGATGTAATGGGAATAAACACCTGAGATCGCTCACCACGGAAATGCATGTCGCCGGGCAGATGCCCAAACCATTTCAGTAGTCCCGGCGCAAAGTGCAGGATCAGTCCAAGCCCTAGAATGATTAACCCGACAACGATAAGCCATTTCGCCATGGAAGCACCTCCTGCCTCTGTTTGTGATCTTAGACAAGGAACGTCCTGATTGATTGCATGGATCCGCCAGAAATGGCAACAGAAAATTCAGCAAGCGGTGAATCTGGCTTACACCTCGGCAGGTCGTGGTCGTCGCAGCCAGGGATGGAGCGCGCCACAATCCGGTCCCAATAATGCCCTGACCGGGAATATGGGCACCCTGATTAATCGCAGCCGGGCGGCAATCCGCAATGATCCCTGGGCTGCGAGTGGGTTAGAAAAACTGGTGTCTAACATTGTCGGCACTGGCATTAAACCCAAGTCAGAGGCGACTGACGACAGTGTTCGCCGTGATCTGCAGCAGCTGTTTCTGGACTGGACCGATGAGTCCGATGCTGATGGGCAACTGGATTTCTACGGCCAGCAAAGCCTTGCCGCCAGGGCCATGCTCGAAGCCGGCGAGTGTTTTATCCGTCTCCGGCCCCGACGACCAGAAGATGGATTGTCGGTACCGCTGCAGCTGCAACTGCTGGAAGCGGAGTTTGTCCCTTGGGATTACAACGATGACCTGAAAAACGGCCACGCCATCCGGGCCGGTATTGAGCTGGATCAACTGGGGCGCCGGGTGGCCTATTGGATGCACAAGACCCATCCGCATGATTACACCATTCTGGATACAGCTAATCTCCGTCGTATTCCGGCAGAAGAGGTGTTGCATCTCTATGAGCCGTTAAGGCCAGGACAGCTACGGGGCCAGCCGGTGCTGACACAGGTGCTGTTGCGGATGCACCATCTGGACAAGTTTGATGATGCCACCCTGCTCAGACAGGAGATCGCCAACCTGTTTACAGGTTTTATCACCAAACCGGCGCCAGAACAGGAGCGGGTGGATCCTTTAACCGGACGCCCCATTGTTTACGATCTGCAGGGTGTGCCCATGGTGGGTATGGAGCCGGGCACCATGCAGGAGCTTTCTCCGGGTGAGGAGATTGTCTTTAACACACCACCGGGAGCCGCCAGCGATTATCCGGACTTTATCCGGCAGCAGCTGATGGCAGTGTCTGCCGGAATTGGACTCCCTTTTGAACTCTTGTCCGGTGATATGAAAGGCGTCAGTGACCGTGCGTTACGGGTGGTGCTCAATGAGTTTCGTCGCCGGATCCAGCAGTTGCAGCACAACCAACTGGTGTTCCAGCTGTGTCGCCCTGTTTGGAATCGTTGGCTGGAGCTGGCGGTGCTATCAGGCGATATTTCAGCACCGAACTATCACAACAAGCCCAACGACTATCGCCGGGTGAAATGGATTCCCCATGGCTGGGCCTACATCCATCCGGTGCAGGATATGCAGGCTCAGGCGCTGGCGGTCCGCAATGGTTACAAATCCCGCTCGGAAGTAGTTTCCGAGCAGGGGTATGACAGCGAGGAGGTCGATGCGGAAATTGCCGCAGACAACCGTCGTGCGGATGCGCTGGCGTTGCAATACGACAGCGATGCCCGGCAACCAGAAACACCGCAACCCGAACAACCATTATCCGAGTCACTCAAGGAAGAACCCGCCGATGAGTCGAACCAATAAGCCTTGGTACACACTGAAAAATCAGTCTGGTAACGCCGAGCTCATGATCTATGACGTGATTGGCGACTGGGCGGGACTTTCTGCCCGGCAGCTGGTTGATAGCCTGAAAACTATCGACAGTAATGATATTACGGTGCGTATCAACAGTCCGGGTGGCAGTGTGTTCGATGGTATCGCCATCTACAACGCCCTGCGTTACCACCCGGCCAATATCATGGTACGGATTGAAGGTCTGGCAGCCAGTATCGCCAGTGTCATTGCCATGGCGGGCGACACGGTAAAGATGGCCGAGAATGCGCTCTTTATGATCCATAACCCCTTTGGTTGGGTTAGTGGAGAAGCGGATGATCTTCGTCGTACCGCGGGTATGCTGGACAAGGCCCGGGACAGTATTGCCATGACCTACAGTGAGCGCAGCGGTCTGCCGCTAGTTGATATTGAATCCCTGATGGCGGAGGAAACTTGGTTCACTGCCGCTGAGGCCAAAGAGAAAGGACTGATCGATAGTATTGATAAGCCGGTCAAACTCGCGGCGTCGTTTGATCTGTCCCTGTTTAATCATGCACCGCCCATCACAATGGAGCCTCCGGCGCCAAAACCTGCTCCCACATCAGTAAAAAACGAAGAAGAGAACGATGGCGATACTTCGGTGCTGTCTATTGTTCGACTTTGCAATCAGGCCGGTTACCCGGAACTGGCAGAGCGTTGTATTCGTGACCAGTTAAATCCGGAGCAGGTCAAACAAAAGCTCCAGGACTGCGAAAGCATCAAGTCCCTTTGTGCCGCGGCTCATGCACCTGATCTGGCCGCAGGGTTTATCCAGTCTGCCAATACCGTGGATGAAGTGAGGGCATCACTGTTTGAGAAACTGACGGCCAGTGATGCCACGCTGAACAATACCCTGACACCGGATCAGCAGCAGAACACCATCAAACCTTTGATTGATACTGCTGCCGTCTATCGCAATCGTAACCAGAACCAGATATCCCCTGCCTGAAAGGACTCAGCCCATGCCTGTGATGACCGAACCGGTGCATACCGGAGAGTTTCTTGTATCCGAAGGAAACAACAGCATCAGCCGCGAGAAGGTGGTGCTGGCACCTAACCAGACGTTGCTGCCAGGGACGGTCGTCTACATGGATGCGGCTACCGATCAGTACCTGGCATTGGATGCCGCGGCGGCGGATGCCTTTGCCACGGCAGGCGGAGTTCTGCTGGACCGGGTCGATACCGGCGATGAGCCGGGGGAGGGCGTGCTGATTGCCCGGCTGGCAGAAGTGGATGGCACCCTGTTGCTTTGGCAGGACCTCAGTGAAGAGCAAATCAATGCCGGCATCGAGCAGTTGAAGCCGCTGAATATCTTTGTTCGGGAGGGAGAACCCGTATGAGCTTACTGGATATCTTCAATGATGATGCCTTCAGCCTGACCAGTCTGACAGCGACCATCAACAACCAGCCCTATAAACCCGGGCGGATTGGTGAGTTAGGGCTGTTTACTGAATCCGGCATCAATACCACCTCGGCCATGGTGGAATCGAAAAACGGCGAACTGCACCTGTTGCCTACCAGTCAGCGTGGTGCGCCGGCTTTGCAGGCCCGGGGTGGTAAACGACAGGTGCGCAGTTTTGTGATTCCCCATATTCCCTATGACTCGACCATTCTGGCCGATGAAGTACGCAATGTGCGTGCTTTCGGGTCCGAGTCTGCGCTTGAAGGTGTGCGAACCGTTGTGAATCAACGTCTCAGCGATATGAATGCCAACCATGAGGTGACGCTGGAGCATCTGCGGTTGGGAGCGCTCAAGGGACTGATACTCGATGCTGATGGCAGCACCGTGATTTACGACCTGTTCCATGAGTTTGGTGTGACCCAGCAGACCCACACCTACAAATTCAGCGATGCTGCCACTGACGTTCGTATCCAGTGCGTCAAACTCCGTCGCAAGGTAGACGACGCCCTTGGCGCCCAGCCTTATTCTGGCTTGCGTGCCTTTTGTGGAGCGGATTTTTACGATGGGCTGGTCGCCCACGATTACGTCAAGGATGCCTATCACCGCTACCAGGATAGTGCGCTGCTCAGAAACGATCCGAAAGGGGGCTTTAACTTCGGGGATATTTTCTGGGAGGAGTACCGCGGTCAGGTCGATGGCATTCCCTTCATCCCGGCGAACGAGGCCTATGTGATCCCGGAGGGTACTGGCATTTTCCGGACCTGGTTTGCCCCGGCGGACTTTGTGGAAACGGTCAACACTATCGGGCTGCCGCGCTATGCCAAGCAACGGGTGATGGACTTCGATAAGGGCGTACAGATTCACACCCAGTCCAATCCGCTGCCTATTTGTCTCAAGCCCCGGGCGGTGATTCGCTGCAAGATGTCATGACAGATGTCTTTTCTGTCATGACAGAATCGGTGCTAGCATCGTTAGGGCAAAGCCTGACGGTCCATCGTAAGGATGGCACCAGTGAGTCAGTCACCGGAATCCTGTCTCGTAATGTGACACCTGTAGGGAGTCTGGAGGCGGTCATGCAGTCAATGACTACAGTTGCATTGGATCGGCAGATTCGTCTGGAAAGAAGTGATCAGGTCATCTCCGGCAGTGAAAGCTGGCGTGTGGACCGCAGGCTCAAGGACGACGGCTACCTGACCACCTGGAACCTTCATGCAGCTGACCATTGAGCTGGATGAAACCCTGCACCGGTTGACGGCCGAACTCAATGATTCGCCGGAGATGGTCAACAACGCCATCCGACGAACCATGACCAAACTCTCACGCTTTGCCGAGCGGCAGGTGTTGCGAGAACTCAGTCGTCGGATATCCGTGAGTCAGACGTTGCTCAAGAACCTCGGTCGGGTCAAGGTCTCGCTGGAACCGCCGGGTCGGCGTGGTAATGACGGCTATCAGGTGGTGATCTGGGTGGGGCTTTCCGCTATTCCTGCTCACTACCTGGGTAATCCACGACAAACCCGATCAGGCGTCAGAGTCGGGCGCCGATTCTGGCAGGGTGCGTTCTTGATGCAGCCGGTCAACAGTAGCCATGCGATGGTGTTCAAACGGGCGCCTCACTGGCGGCACCGCAAGCAGCTTTCCCAACGCTCTGGCAAGGTGATGTGGATGGGGCTGCCTATCGAGAAACAGGCGTTGTCTGTTTATGAGCAGGCCGGTGATCTGTTGTCCGCATTGGAATCCCACTTGCTTGAACGATTCACGACGTTGCTGCAGCAGGAGCTCAACTTTGCGTTCAATATTGAGGGCAGCTGATGGACGAGTCTATTCCTGAAAATCTGATCTTGCCAGCGTTGATTGCCCGACTGGAATCAGTTTGCTCTAACGTCAAAGCAGGGTATCCCGCCACCGGTCTTGAAGATGAAATTGACGTACCGGCCATACTGGTGCAGCTGGAGTCACTGACTGAACTCAATCGCAGTGGCCATCGTGGGCTTTACCAGCTGCAGTTTCTGATCAGTCTGGCGGTTCGCACCAGTGAAGCAACTACCGAATCACTGCTGCAGCTCAGTCACCAGATCCGACAGGCTTTGGCACCAGGCACACGACTTTGCCCAGAAGCCCGTAAGCTTAAGCTAACCGAAACCCTGTTTGATATCGCTCCCGCCCATGGGCACCTGTCGTTCGCGGACACGGGTCTGCAGGTGGAAACCGTTCTCTCGCCCTGATTACTCCCGAGTAGAAACCCAGCAAAGGACACGCTTATGTCACAGGTTGACCGCAGTTTTATTGGTGCCGGCAGTATCCATATCCAGCCCTACGACCAGTCAGCACCATTGTTGCCGGTGGGCAACGTCAGTGAGTTTACCTTCAGCTTTGAAGAGGAAAAAAAAGAACTCAAAAATTACCTGGGCGGTGGTGGTAACCGCAATGTGGTCTCACGTATCTCCGGGATTACCGGTTCCATCACCGCCCATGATTTCACCGCGCAGAATATTGCCCTGGCCCTGCGCGCCTCGGTCAGTGAGATTGGTGCCGGTGCGGTGACCGATGAACCCCATGCCAGTCATGGCATTGCCGATGAACTGATTCCCTTTGATAAGTTGCCGGATCTTGGTCAATCGATCACGGTCAACGACAGCCTTTCAAATCCGCTGACCGAAAATGTGGATTATGAACTGACCAAATCCGGTATCCGGGTACTGGATGGCGGAGCCATCAACGACCAAGGCGTTACGGTTTCCTATACGCCACTGGTCGCCAATGCGGTACAGGCTCTGGTGGAGTCGGGTAAGGAGTTTGCGCTCTTTATGGAAGGACTCAATGATGCCCAGGAAGGTCTGCCATTCAGTATCCGGGTGCATCGGGTGAAATTCTCGCCAGTGCAGAACCTGGGTTTTATCTCGGAAGACTTTGCCAGTATTCCATTGGCCATGGATATCCTGGCCGACCCGACCATTAGCGGTGCCGGCCTGAGTCCGTTCATGCGGCTGGATCTAGCGCAGTAGTTTTATTTAGTGATGGTAAGAGAGTCGTAGCTGACAAGGCTCGGTGATCGTTTCGTGATGACTTCACTGACTCTTACCTTAAAGCCCTTTTTCAGGTGATCCAGAATTTCGTCGTACGTATCGACATAGATGTAATCTTCCTTAAACCGAGTCTTGCTTACGATGAATTTACCTGCTTGGGTTTTGTGAGGTTCACAAACAGCTCCGACATTTTTTCCACGCTTGATGGTATAGCTGATTTCCATAATTGCCTCATTTCTCGTTGATTCTTGTCTGTTCGTGTTAATGAAACTGCAGAAATGACGGCACTTCAATAGGGCAAACGTAATTATGGATTTACCTTGAGATGATTCGTAAATCCGCTATTCGACTGACGTTAAAAGCTCGAGACCTGCTCTCCGGTGTGATCCGCAAATCCGCGGACTCCCTGGGCGAGTTGGATGAGCGTGCCCGTGATCTCAAGACGGAATTGAAAGCATTAGAGCGTCAGGATCGTTTGCTGACGGCGTTCCGCAAACAGGTCACCACGGTGCGGGATAGCAACCGGGCCTATCGGGAAGCACAGAGCCGTGTCGTGGAACTGGCCCGAGCCTACAGTCAGACAGCACAGCCTTCCAAGCGCCTGCAACAGCAGCTGGCCTCGGCCCGTAAAACCGTCAGCGCTCTCAATGATCAGTACGGACAGCAGCGGAACAAGCTGGCGGAACTGCGTCGATCCATTGAGAAACAGGGACTCTCGAATCGCAATCTGGCCGGCCAGCAAGCATCACTGCAACAAAAGCTCAAGGCGACGGCCGATGCCTACCAGTCGGTCTCCCGCAGTGCTCGCACTACCCGTGAGACGCTGCGTCGCAACCGGTTTCGACAAACGGCTTCCGATGCAGACAATGCCCGGCAAAGTATTCATCGCCTGTCGGGGTCTTTCCTGCGGCTGGTCACTGCGGCCTCGGGCCTGTATCTCCTCAAGCGATCACTGACCGGTATCCTGGAAACGGGGGATCGTTTTGAACGCCTGCGTATCCAGCTCAATGCCATCATGGGTTCTATTGAGGCGGGCGGCGAGGCGACTGACTGGATTCGTGAGTTCACCCGCAACACGCCGCTGCAACTGCAACAGGTCACCGAAGCCTTTGTCACGCTGAAAAACTTCGGTCTGGATCCCATGGACGGTACCCTGCAGGCGCTGGTTGATGTGAACAGCAAGCTGGGGGGCAGCTATGAACGACTGCAGCGTATCAGCCTGGCACTGGGACAGGCCTGGGGTAAGCAAAAGCTTCAGGGTGAAGAACTCCGGCAGTTAATTGAGGCAGGTGTCCCTGTGTGGGAGCTGCTGGCCAATGTCACAGGGCGTAATGTCACCGAGCTGCGCAAGTTATCCGAACAAGGCAAGCTGGGAACCGATGTTATTCGGGGCTTGATTACCGAGATTGGTCGATCGTCGTCCGGAGCGGCGGCTGCCAATATGCAACTGCTGTCCGGTTATGTCTCTAACCTGAAGGATCGCTGGGAGGAGTTCAAAAACGCTGTCGCTGAAAGCGGCTGGCTGGATTATGTAAACTCGGCCCTCGCCACACTGAGCAATAAACTGGATACGCTGGATAAGGATGGCAGGCTGCAGGCGTTGGCCAAAGCCATCTCGGACAGTTTTATTGCCATGGCAGAAGGCATCCGGGGGGCTTTTGAAGGCATAACCCTGGATGACTTTGTTGAGCGTGTGCGCCAGGGCTTTACCCGTATTGCCGAGCAGGCCAGTGGCATTGTTGGCGCCTTTCGGATCATCGGCAATACCATCAGCGTTTTCTTCAACAGCTTTACCCTGGTGGTAAAGGGCGCGGCAACCTTTATCAGCGGGGCTTTGGCGCAGATTACCCAGGGCGTGGCTGATGTGCTGGAGGTGTTTGACGCCGATGAACTGGCCCAGAAAACCCGCCACTTCAGTGAGGCTACCCGCGAGGTGATGTCAGGGTTTGCCCGGGAAACCGCAGAAGATGCAAAACAGATCCGCACCAGCCTGAATAATATGGCCTCAGCGTTTACCGGTAGCCAGCGCCAGATACAGCAAGCGACCAAGCAAACTGCCACCAAGATCAAAACAGCCAACGAGGCTGTGCAGCAAAGTAATGAGGAAACAGCAGAATCGACGTCTAGCCTGTACAGTGATATCCAGTCCGCACTGGATGCCATTGATGCGTCCGAG
>MUIA01000009.1 GCA_002084115.1 Oceanospirillales bacterium LUC14_002_19_P2
TCCCATGGAAACGTTGCTCGATGGAAAACAGATCTGGAAGGAAAAATTCATAGCCTGAATTTGACCTGACAGACACCCTCTGGAAAATCGGTAACTGTCAGATCAGGTTTGAACTACTACATCAGAGTACAGCTCAATCAGATCGTGTTTCATACCGGCAATAATGCCGTATTTTCAGTCTTGTGTGTAACTTGAGTTAAGAAAGATTCTTGATATCCCCGGTATCCATCCGATGCGTTCTGTCTGAACGGTTTATATCTGTTGATAACATGCTGTGATAACCGTTTCTGTTGCCTGCAAACACCGCATAAAGGCGGGTGGTGTAAAAAACATCAACAGCGCACTAATTCCCTCCAAGACTTCCCGCCAACACGCTATCGTTGTATACAGGTCTATTTTTCGGGGCGCTGAAATGTGCTCCAGAAAGCCGCAGGATCTATGGAATATTTTGCTCAATTTGGTTATTTCGGACTATTCAGTGCCGCGTTCCTTGCCGCAACAATATTGCCCCTCGGCTCGGAGCTGGTGTTGGGAGCGTTGCTCTTGGGTGGCCTGTCGCCCGTCGTACTGGTCACTGTGGCTACGGTTGGCAATGTGCTGGGCTCGATGACCAACTATGCACTGGGTTACTGGGCCAGCAAAGGCGTGATCCAGAAATGGCTGAACATGTCTGACGAGGAATTCTTTCGGGCTGAGCAGCGTTTCACTAAATACGGTATCGCGTCATTGTTGTTTGCGTGGGTGCCGGTGATTGGGGATCCTCTCACCGTGATGGCGGGGATTTTGCGGATTCGCCTGTGCTGGTTTGTCCTGTTGGTTACCGTCGGCAAGTTATTGCGGTATATCGTCATCACCGTTATGACGCTGCAGGTGAGCTGAAAAATCCTGCAGGCGTAGCCCGTGCAATCTAATTGTGAGCTTATCATGTCACTTGCTACTTGACAGTCAGGGAGTCAGAAGTGCCGGCGCTACCCGTAACCTGCATGGGGGTAATTTCGGTGATACGTATACAGTAGGCATGGATTTTCTTGCTGTTGAAAGCTTTGGTCTGGTGGCTGGAGGTGTGAATGAGTCTGGTTTCCAGATGAGTCTCCAGTTCTACCGCGACATGGCACTGAAAGTGGAAAGAAAAGTGACCTGGCCCAGCTGGAGCTTGCGGCCTAGCTGCTGGGTAAAGCGGATTCTGTTGAAAAAGCCCTGGCGATTGTCAAGCAGCTCAATGCTGGTATGGTACTGTTGCCCGCACTTTCCGAGGCACCGGCCTGGCATTACATCCTGACGGATAAGTCAGGAGATCGTGCCTTGATGCAGTATGATCAGGATGGCCTGAAAATCTACAGGGGGGGATGAGGCACGGGTGGTCACCAATAATCCCAGCCAGGCTGTTCATTTGGAAAAATGGTAAGAGAAAAAAGCGGAAATTGCGGCCTCCGGTGGTTTTGATTCGACGATCAATCTGGAAGCAGGTAATACTCAGTCCACCCAGCGCTCTGTGTTTTCCGCTTATTTTGTGGACCAGCTCAAGACATCGTTATCACCTATACATGCGATGATGGCGGTAGAAGGCACCACGTTCAAGGTTCCACAGCAGGTGGTCTATAAACTGGATGTCAAAATGACAACCTATGCCACGGAATATTCCATTACCTACAATCTGGAAAGTGGGGATGTCGTGTTTAAATACACCTACGGTTCCAACTGGAATTACAAGACAATCCTGGCATCCGATGAGTCGGTTGAACGGGCGCTTTATAAGTAACTCAAGTTACGCAGTAACGAATAACCTTAGCTGCTCGAATGATGCCCGCAGAGCGGTCATGTAAATCTTCGCCCTGAGCTGAAAATGATTGACCTTCAGTTTCAGGGAGAGGGTTTC
>MUIA01000194.1 GCA_002084115.1 Oceanospirillales bacterium LUC14_002_19_P2
GTGATGGGGTTGCCGACATGTCTGATCCTTCAGAAGTTTTGATCTATACAAATCAATCGTCTTCTAAAGGCTATTTCTGTTGCAATCCCTCACTTTTCATCCGCCAACCTGTAAAAGCACCGGTTTTCTATGCCACCGAGCAGTACCAGGTAACGTTGTGCCTTGCCGGTTGGTGTATCAGCGGCATCCATGGCAACGGCCGCAGCAGGCTGAAGGGTAATGGTTGCCTCTGCTTCAGCCTCATCATCCCGCCCCGGCGTTTTGAGGTTCATGAACTTGATCAGCGCATAAAAACTCACAAAGTAGACAACACCGGTGCAGAGTCCCTGCAGTAGCAACACTTCGGGCTTGGTTGCAAGCCCCCAGTTCAGGACAAAATCAAAGAGACCGGCGGAGAATCCAAAGCCATGCAGCGTGCCCAGCAGGTTGGCAATCATCAGAGACAGACCGGTCAGCACCGCGTGGAGGGCATACAACGCTGGCGCCAGGAACATGAACATAAACTCGAGAGGTTCTGTGATCCCGGTCAGGAATGCCGTCATCGCCACAGAGAACAGGACACCGCCGACCTGCGCACGACGATCCTTGGGTGCCGCCAGATACATAGCCAGAGCACCCGCCGGCAAACCGAACATCATCACAGGAAAAAAGCCTGCCATAAAAGCGCCTGCGGTGGGATCACCGGCAAAGAACCGGTTTAAATCACCCGTCACCAGCTCACCTGCGGTATTGGTGAAATCACCCAGGCCAAACCAGAAATAGGAATTCAGCACATGGTGCAGGCTAAATGGGATCAGACCGCGGTTAAGGGTGCCATACAGGAATTGCCCCACAGAACCAGACTCAGCCACACCGTGGCCAAAGGCATCGATCCCGGACTGGATCACCGGCCAGACATAACCACAGACCCAGGCCACCAGCAGCATGATCAGACCGGTGATAATCGGCACCAGCCGTTTGCCACCAAAGAAGCCCAGATACTGAGGAAGGACGGTGGCATGAAAACGGTTATAGACGTGTCCGGCAACAATACCGGCCATAATCCCGCCAAAAAACGACATATTGATACTGTCATTGATCGTGCCAGCCGCACTGGTCAGCACGAAATAGCCAATCGCACCGGCAATGGCAGCAGCACCGGCGCCATCACGGGACAGTCCCACGCCAATACCCATCGCGAACAACAATGGCAGATTACTGAAGATGGCATTGCCGGCTTCCGCCATAAACGGAATATCCAGCAAATCAGGCTGCCCGAGCCGCAGCAACAGGGCTGCAACAGGCAGCGAGGCAATAGGCAGCATCAGCGCCTTACCCAGCTTCTGCAGGTAACTGAAGATGTTCACGGCAGGTTCCCCTCGGTTGACTAGTCATTTACGGCATCATCGTACCTACTTTTTTTATTTCGCGAAATATGTCGCAGAAATATTTATGCTTCAGATCAATAAAAGCGAATCACAGCGAAATAATTTGACCTTTAAGCTGCCTATTATTTTATTATGTAAAATATTGGCAGGCTCTATCCGTTATCAGAATCGGTACGTATCAGCCAGGACAAAACCGCAACATACGACTATCCGAGAGACAATCCATGCGTCTTATCCCTCTGCGAGACAGCCAGACGGCAGGACTCTGGTCGGCACGTTATATTGCCGACCGCATCCGGGCATTCAACCCCGGCCCGGATCGCCCTTTTGTGCTGGGTCTCCCCACGGGTAGCACACCGTTAATGACTTACCGGGAGCTGATCCAGTTACACCAGCAGGAAGGTCTCAGCTTCAGACATGTGATCACGTTCAACATGGATGAATATGTTGGACTCGATGCCGGGCATGCCCAGAGCTACCGGACCTTCATGGAAGAGAACCTGTTCCGGCATATCGATATTCCCGCTGCCAACATCCACTTTCTCGATGGCAACGCAAACGATCTGGACGCCGAGTGCCAGCGCTATGAGGACTGCATCAGTGCCGTTGGTGGTATCCACCTGTTTTTTGGTGGCGTTGGCCATGATGGGCATATTGCGTTTAACGAACCCGGCTCATCCCTGCGCTCACGCACCCGGATCAAAACCCTGGCTCTGAATACTCGACAGGCGAATGCCCGCTTTTTTGAGGATGATATCGATCTGGTCCCCAGACTGGCGTTAACCGTCGGGGTAGGCACCATCATGGATGCTGATGAAGTATTGATTCTGGCCACCGGTTCCGGCAAGGCCCGGGCAGTGAAAGCTGCCGTGGAAGATCCCATCAACCATATGTGGACTATCTCAGCCCTTCAGCTGCATCCCAAAACACTACTCGTCTGTGATGACGCTGCGACACTGGACTTGACCGTTCGCACCCTCCGGTATTTTGAAAGCATCGAAGCGGAACATATTCAGGGATTCTGACATGGACACCGGACAAACAAACACCTTCGCCCTCACTGATGGCATCATCATTTCAGGCGGTGAAATACTTGAAAATCACGCCGTCATCATCAGCGATGGAACCATTCAAGCCATCATCCCTGATGACCAGCTATCCAAGGACATAGAGACCCATTCCCTTGGCAAGCAATGGCTCTGCCCTGGCTTTATTGATCTTCAGCTGAACGGTTGTGGCGGTGTTCTGTTCAACAGCGACATCAGTACCAACACACTGGACACCATGCACCAGACCAACCTTCGCCATGGCTGCACCAGCTTCCTTCCAACGCTGATCACCTGCGATGATGCCGATATCCAGCAATCCATTTCGGTCACGCGGGAATACAAAAACCGCCACCCGTTTCGTGTACCCGGATTACATCTGGAAGGCCCCTGGCTTAACCCGAACCGCAAAGGAATTCATGATGCTGAACAGGTTCGACGCCCTGACGCCAACCTGCTTCGCCTGATATGCGACAACAGCAACACCATCAGCATGGTAACCCTGGCACCCGAAGTCTGCCCCTCCGGCACTATTGAACAATTAACGGAAGCCGGTATCCGGGTCGCCATAGGACATACGGCAGCCACCAGCACCGAAGTTGAGCAGGCTATCAAAGCAGGCGCAGGCTTTGCCACACACCTGTTCAACGCCATGCCGCCTTTGACCAATCGCGAACCAGGACCTGTCGGCGCTATTCTCGATGATCAGCACATTTGTGCTGGCATCATTGCCGATGGTGTGCATGTGAACTGGCAGAACATTCGTCTGGCGTGGCGCCTACTCGGCAGCAAGAGACTCTGTCTTGTTACCGATGCCACACCTGCAGCCGGCACCCAAATCGATCAGTTCCTGTTTGGCGGCCAGACCGTGTATTATCGCGACGGCAAGTGCCTCAGCGCCGAAGGCACAATCGGCGGCTCAGCGCTGACCATGGACGCGGCGGTTAAACACAGCATTGAAAACGTTCATATTCCGCTGACTGAAGCGGTCTGCATGGCAACCACAACACCGGCGCGCAGTATTGGCATGAGTAAGCACATCGGCCAGATTAAACCGGGCATGCAGGCTAACCTCGCCATTCTGGATCAGGATCACTCTGTCACTGCAACGATATCAGATGGCCAGTTAATCGATTGGGGCAACGGGACTCTCAACAGACAATGATCAAAACCGAATCCACGGGACAGGAACTCAGGCTGCAACCGATCGCCACGGTCTACAGAACAATTGATCAGGCAGGCCCGATATCACGGATACAACTTGCCCGTGAATGCCTGATGGCACCTGGGACGCTGACCCGCATTGCCCGCCTGCTGATGGATAACCACCTGATTCAGGAAGTGGCATCACAGGCCTCCACAGGTGGGCGGCGACCGGTATCCCTTGCCATTAATACAAGCGCACGACAATTACTGGCGGTACGCGCAGGTCGCAGCCACTTCCATATGGGATTGTGTGACCTTTCCGGAAAACTCATCAAAAAAGAAATCGTTCAGGCTTCAACTGAGTCAGAAGAGAGCTTTTGCGCAGGACTGATCTCTGCCATGCGCAGCTTCATCCGTAGCACCAAACAGCACATAACCGCATTAGAGGCTGTCGCGAAACCAGTATCAACGGGTAATATACACACAGCTGCAGATAGCCCGTAACGACCAATGACAACAAAGCAAAAAATTGACCTCTGCCGAACTCCACAATTCGATTTTT
>MUIA01000144.1 GCA_002084115.1 Oceanospirillales bacterium LUC14_002_19_P2
ACACCGATTCTGGAAAACCGGAAAAAGTGTTCAAGACTTACCAGAATCAGTGTTCAAGACTTACCAGAATGGGTGTTCAAGAGTTACCAGAATCGGTGTTCAAGTTGTGCCAGAATACGCACTCCCTGTTTTTGTGACTGCTCAGAAACGATTCAACCAACTCTGGAGGCTGATTGAAGCGCCAAAATAACGGCAAAGAAGACGAAAAAAGTGATTTTTTAAGAAATCAGTCATTAGTTCAGAAATGAGTCAGTCTTGAGTCACTGCTATTTTCCCAGTTAATGGATTTACTGTGTGTTTCACTCATCAGTGTGTTGACATTTGGGGTTTCATGCAGAGGATTTGGTGCGCAGACGGTATTTATTGGCGATGAGCAGAGTGAGTGATTTCATTACCGCAAAACGCCTCATTCAGGAGAGTAAATCAGTCAACCAATGACTGATTTTATTTAAAACGCCAGAAAGTCGTTGTTTTTGGAAATCAGTCAGTGGTTTCAGAATCGGTCAGTGGCGTTGGGGCAGGCTTTTCAGGCTGTCGTTGCCGTTCCTCACGATACTGACTGGGTGTGATACCCATGCGATTCTTGAAGGCGCGGTTGAAGGCGCTCAGGGAGTGAAATCCTGCTTCTAGAGCAATGGTCAGGATCGGGATGTCTTTCTGATTCGGGTCTGATAGCCTTTCCCTGATTTCACGAATGCGGAAATGGTTCAGGTAATCGTTGAAATTTCGATAACCCAGCTGGCGGTTAATCAGCGATCGAAGGCGGTATTCCTGCATGTTCAGTCGACCGGCCAGTTCCCCAATCGTCAGGCTGTCTTCCCGGTAAATGAACTTGGTTTCCATTAACGACTGTAGTCGACTAAATGTTGTGTCTTCAATGGGGTCAGCAGAGGCAGGCTTATCTGGTTTATTAAAGTCAATTGTCGTTTTATTGTTATAGGTAAATATAATTTCCTGTTTTTGCCGGCGTGCAGGATAGAGAAGATCGGTTTTGAAACGGAGTAACAGTGCGTAAAAAATCAGAAGGAAAGCAGCCAGCATGATACTGTTCATTATGCGTATGTTGTCGTTCAATCCGATAAGTTGCTCCATTAATACGACAGAGGCTATGTAAAATCCTGTGCAGCCAAGTAGCCATCCACGCAAACGACGACGGTTTTGTATTAAGTCTTCGCGTAGGTAGCGTCCGATGGTTATCAGTGCGTGACCTATTAGTAAAAACTCAATGGATTGCGGTATCCAATGACTAAAGAATTTGATCCATAGGGAAGGTTGATAGCCAACGATATGGAAAACCAGTTTCATCATCGGGCTAAATAAAGCGACAACTGACGCTATTAATAATACACGAGGGTTTAGTCTGAATTCGTCATTAAACGTCAGTAGGCAGACAAGCCAGAAGACGCAGGGAAGTGCATTCCTTCCCAAGGCTACCACCCAGTCAACCAGAAAGCCTGCCTCAAGTTGCAAAGTTAACGGCTGAATCAAGTAAGCTATCAGGCACAGTTGCAACAACGCGAAGCAATGGGTGACGGGCTCACGCCTGCCAGATGCTGTCACCAGAATCAGGTTCAGCATAGTCAGTGACAGACAAAAAAAGAGGCTGGCTTGTTGTATGGGTAACATGTCACTAAGTCCGTTTCAGCATCGTTATTGTTGTAATGCATTGCGGCGTCTTTCTTGCATTATGCATGACTGTTCATAGGAATGTAAGGCCAATGATGTGTTGTCACACTATGCTAAAAAGTATGCGATACAGTGGCTTCAGGGGTGGGCAATGGCGTCGTGTTTACTTTTTCGTCTTAAGCCAGGAGAGGATTTGTTTCTTGGGATGGAGCAGTTTATTGTGCGGCACAACATCTATACTGCAGCGATCATGACGTGTGTAGGTAGTTTGTCCAAGGCGATGATCCGTTTTGCCGATCAGCAGGATGTCACGTCATTGGAAGGATCTTTTGAAATTGTGTCTCTGGTAGGCGTGCTGACCGATGATGGCAGCCATATTCATGTCAGCCTCTCAGACCAAACTGGGCAAGTCGTTGGTGGACACCTGAAACCGGGCGCTATTGTTCATACAACGGCTGAGGTAGCGCTGATGCCAATAATGGATGTTAGGGTGACAAGAGAGCTTTGCCCGTTATCCGGTTATCGTGAGTTTGTCGTTCATGCTGATTCAGGCGTAATCAGTCAGTAATCAGTATTGTTAAAGATGAGGCTTTGACCCGTATACGACGTCAGGGATAGGATCAACGAGCAATTTCCTGGAGGAGGCTGTCATGAAAGAAAGGCAGGCACTGATCTTTGGTGTCAACGGAGGCCTTGGTCGTGCCATCGCTGATACCCTTGCTAGTGACTATGCGGTGACGGGTGTTGTCAGGGATGCGCTTGCGTTTGAGCGTGATACTGTTCAGACGCTGATTGAATCTGATTACAGTGAAGAGTCATTGGTTTTTGTCGCTAACACGATGAAAACGCAGGGACACTCCTATGATGTGGTGATCAATGCAATGGGCATTTTGCATGACGATCATCTGCAGCCAGAAAAACGACTGCAGGATATTTCGGCAGAATCCCTTACACGTTACTTTGCTATCAACACGATCATTCCAGGATTGTTGCTGAAATATTTTTCAGGCTTGATGCCCAAAAATACCCCCGCCGTGTTTGCATCACTCAGTGCCAAAGTGGGTAGTATTGGTGATAACCGTTTGGGTGGCTGGTATGGCTACCGGGCTTCAAAGGCGGCACTGAATATGCTGGTCAAGACAGCAGCGATTGAAATTGGAAGAACACACAAACAGGCTGCCGTGGTGGCCATACATCCTGGAACGACTGTCTCGAACCTCTCCCGCCCCTTCACGTCGAATACACCTGACGACAAACTTTACACACCCGAACTGTCCGGACAGCGCATGGTCAGCGTTTTGGCGGGGATGACTGCGGACGATACGGGTCAATTCTTTGACTGGTCCGGTGAAGTCCTGCCCTGGTAATCCATTGCGGCACTAGCCATCTGCCGCTGCCATAACCGGTGACGAAGCCAGCAGCGTTTGAGTGTAGGGATGCTGCGGGCGTGTAATGATCTGTTCCGTTTTTCCCTGCTCCACGATCACACTGTCTTTCATGACCGCCACCCGATGCGCCAGCTGGGGGATGATTGATAGATCATGGGTGATGAAAAGGTAGGAGACACCCAGATTATTTTGGAGCGTCTGTAACAGTTCCAGCACTTCTGCACGAATAGACACATCCAGCGCGCTGGTGGGCTCATCGCAGATGATCAGGTCAGGCTCAACCGCGAGAGCACGGGCAATGGCAATACGCTGGCGCTGTCCGCCGGAGAATTCGTGGGGATAGCGATGCCGGTGCTCCGGCTCCAGCTGAACCTGCTCCAGCAGGGCTTCGATACGGGCCTGACGTTGCGGTTTGTTCATTTCAGGCAGCAGGGACATCATGCCTTCCTCGATAATGGCGCCAACCGTCATGCGGGGGTTCATCGAGGCATAGGGGCTCTGGAAGATCACCTGAATCCGTTTCCTGAGGGGCAGCATGGATCGGCGCGAGAGATTGGTGATGTCCTGACCATCAAAATGGATAGCGCCGGCTGTCACACGATCCATGTTCAGAATGGCCCGTCCGGTGGTGCTCTTTCCGCTACCGGATTCTCCTACGAGCGCCAGGGTTTCGGCGCGACGAATATCCAAGCTGATGCCGTCAACCGCCCGAGTATGATCATGCACCCGCTGCAGAATGCCTTTGCGGATCGGAAAATGGACTTTCAGATCCTGAACCGTGAGCAGCGGTGTTTCATGCTCTTCAGAGCGGTAGGCGGACATATCCGGCAGACTGTCAATCAATCGACGACTATAGGCTTCCTTTGGATGATTGAAGAAGTCTTCACAGGCAGCTTCTTCGATGATCTGTCCCTGGTACATAACCCCGACACGATCGGCGGTGGTTCTTACGACTCCCATATCATGAGTAATCAGCAGAACGGCCAGACGACGTTTCAGGGTGAGTTCAGCTACCAGTGCGAGAATCTGTTTCTGAATAGTGACATCGAGTGCTGTAGTGGGCTCATCGGCCAGAAGGATGTCCGGTTCACAGGCCAGTGCCATGGCAATCATAACCCGCTGTTGCTGGCCGCCAGAGAGCTGGTGGGGATACCAGTCAACCCGTCGTTCCGGGTCAGGAATCCCGGTTTCCGTCAAAAGTTCGACAACACGATTTCGGATGTTTTGTTCATTATCCCTGGCATGAAGACGCAGCGTTTCAGCAATCTGATCACCAACGCGTTGGACCGGGTTGAGGGCGCTCATGGGATCCTGAAAGATCGTGGCGATCCGGGCACCACGCACGGAAGTCATGGCTTGTTCGGTGTGTGCAAACAGGTTGTCACCTTCCAGTAAAACTTCACCGGCGGTGATGGTCAGGGCATCCGGCAGCAGGCGCATGATGGCGGTCGCAGTCACCGATTTGCCACTGCCCGACTCTCCCACCAGGGCATAAATTTCACCCGCACTAAGGTCAAAGCTGACGTCGTCCAGAATGCCAGTTTGGCCGTTTCCCGTGAGCCGCACACTCAGGTTGCGGACGGAAAGTCGGGGTGTCTGCGGGGTATTTTGATTATCCACAGGTTGTTCTGAATCCCTTGCCAGAGCGGGTTGCTTGCGGTTATCCACAGATTGTCCTGTGTTGTCGGTCATGCACTGCCCTCCAGCTGAGCCTTTGGATTAAAGGCATCATTTACCAGATCGGAGAACAGGTTGGTGGCCAGTACCAGTGTGAACATAAACAGCAGTGCGGCGATCAGGTTCCACCAGACGACCGGATCCCGGGAGAGTTCGGTGCGGGCCATATTGATCATGTTGCCCCAGCTTGCCATGGCGGGATCAATGCCAACACCGATGTAAGACAGCACCGCTTCGGCCAGAACCAAACCGCTGAAATCGAGGACAAATGTGATCAGGATGATTGGCATAACATTGGGCAAAATATGACGCATCAGAATGCGCCAGTGGCTGACCCCGAAGGCATGTGCTGCCTGGACATATTCCAGCTGACTGATTTTGAGTGTTTCCGCTCGTAGCAACCGGCAGAGTCCGGCCCAGCTGGTGACACCGAGAATAAAACAAAGGCCGAGAAACTTGGCGTCTGCTTTCTCAAGTCCCACTTCAAAGAAGTCGGGATTATTGTCAATGAAGACCTGGAAGAGCAGCACGGAAGCGGCGATCAGGAGAATGCCGGGAATAGAACTCAACGTGGTATAGAGATACTGGATGACATCATCGACCCAGCCCTTGAAGTAGCCAGCGGAGATCCCGAACACAATCGCTATAGGCATCATGATTACGGTGGCCAGCGTACCGATCAGGATACCGGTGCGGATGCTTTTCAGGGTTTTGTAGAGGGTGTCATTACCGGCCTTATCTGTGCCCAGCACATGGTAGAGGTTGCCCAGGTCAATCAACCAAGCTAATAGGCATATCGTGACGGTTAATGTGATATAGGCGCTTTTCCAGGGCAAATCGCTACCATTGGCTGTTGTTTTTCTACGTCGCCAAACCAGATGCATGGCGATTAGTATGCCGCTGATAACGAGTCCTTTGCCCAGGGCTGTCAGGCTGTTCATGGCAATATCACTTGCCTGATCATCCGCTGTCGCCAGGTGGCTGCCGGCATACTTCAGGTCCGGGTAATCTCTCGTCATGCCGCCATCGTCAGTATGCCGGTTCTCCTTGACGAAGGATTTCAGGGCAAAGGGGGCGGAGTAGGTTCTCTCATGATTCTCGCCCATTTCACCCAGCATCAAGTCGAGTACGCTGTAGACCTGGTTGCTGTAGTAGACCTGCTGGTTGGTGTGTCCTTCCGTGGGCGGCAGAGCCTTGCGGAAGTGCAGGGAGTCCAGTAGGGCAACACTGAGATAGCCCATGATGATGACAAAGGTCACCATGCCGAGCCGGGTGGCAAACACCTCACGCCAGCGGGCACAGGTTTCTGGGTTACGACGGATGGAAAAGACAAAACCGACCAGCGCCGCCACCATCAGGTAGACCAGGGTATCGCTCCAGAGTAGTACCGGTTTCATGGCGTTATCCTCGTCAATTCAGGCGAACCCTGGGGTCAGCCCAGGTGTAGGAGATGTCGGTGAGGATCAGGCCGATGATGTAAAGCACGGATCCGACGAAGACCATGGCGCGGACAATAGCGAAGTCCTGGGCCTGGATGGCGGTCAGCATGTAACTGCCCAGCCCGGGAATACCGAAGAAGGATTCCATGATCAGGCTGCCCATAAAGAGCAGCGGTATGACCACCACGACACCGGTCAGAATGGGCAGCAGGGCGTTGGGCAGGATGTGGCGGAACAGTACCCGAATCTCACTGGCACCTTTGGCCCTTGCCGTCTTCACGTAATCCTGTCCTGAAGCTTCGATGAACAAGGTGCGGTACCAGCGTGCACCTGCACCGAGCCCAGCCAGTACCCCGATAATCACCGGTAGCACCAGGAATCGCCAGGCATCCACTCCGGGGTTAAAGCCGGAAACCGGCACCAGTCGCCAGAGTCCGGCAAACAAGTATTGGCCGGCAATGATATAGAACAGTAAGGAGACCGACATCAGTGCCACGAATACCATCACGGCAAAGCGATCGAGTATCGTGCCTCGGAACATCAGCACCAGTAGCGCGATACAGATATTCACCCAGATACCCACGATAAAGGTGGGTACTGCCAGCGCCAGGCTTGGCCACATACGGTCGAGTACATCGGTACTGATATCTCGCCCCTGATCGGACTGGCCAAAATCAAATACAAAGAGTTTTAGTGATTTTTCGAAGAATATCGTGTCCGTTAACGTTGATATCCCATTATTTTCGCTATTGATGAACAGCGGTTTGTCATAGCCCTTTTCAGCCACCCAGCGGTCGATGGCTTCCTGCGTCACGTACTTTTCGCCCAGGTGTGCACGGGCCATATCCTGTGGTGTGTTGACGATAAAAAACAACGCAAAGGTCAGCAGGTTGACGCCGATCAGGATCGGGATGGCGTAAAGCACACGGCGAATCAGATAGGCAAACATGTTCATTCACTCCAGAGGCTGCATCCGGGCAACCGTGGGTATGTAAGACTCATTCCGGGCGACCTCCGACAACCGTGCTGTGCTGACGACGGCGGTAGGCGCGAACCGCCGGGATCACCAGCGCAATGACAATGCCCAATGTGATAAACAGCGGTGTCAGGACCGGACGGTTCCAGGCCAGTTGTTTTTCTGAACGCAGCTCTGGTTCTACGCGTACATATTTGAGGGTTCCCAGGCTGATACCGTGGCGCTTGGTGTTGTGCACCCAGGCGTTGCTGAGGTAATAATCCTTAACGTGGAAACCCATGATCCATGGGTTGTCCCTACGCACGATGTCGACCATTTTGTCGATAATGGCGGCACGTTCGGGGCCATTGTCCATGGTTTTCATTTGATCGAAGAGCCGATCGTACTCCGGATTATCGTAATTGGCGGTGTTGACCCCGTCGCATTTACACTTCTGTGCGCCCTGGTGACTATCGAGCATGAAGAGGAAGTTTTCCGGGTCCGGGTAGTCTGCCAGCCAGCCCCATCGGAAGATCTGGGTGTTGCCCTGGCCCATCTTTTCCTTGAAGCGGGTGTAATCGGTGGGACGGAATTCGAGCTGGATGCCCAGTTTATCGAGCTGCTTGCGCATCCAGTCTGCACCGGGGCCGGAATCGCTTCCGGCGGTATCCAGATACAGGACCAGCGGTTTGCCGGTCACGGCATCACGACCGCCGGGGTAGCCAGCTTCAGTCAGTAATTTCTTCGCGTGTTCGATGGGTTTCCGTACAGGCCGGTTACGCTGTTCGTCCCAGTCAAAGATCAAGGGGTTGATGCCTTCACGGCCTTCCTTGGCGCCGAACAGGCCGGGAGGAATCGGACTCTGGGCCTGTTGCCCGAGTCCGTTGTAGAAGATATCGATGAATTCCTGATCATCCCAGGCAATGGAAATGGCGCGCCGGAGCTTCCGCTGTTGTTCGCTGTAGCCGCCGACTACCGGATCCAGCATATTGAAACCGGTGTAATAGAGCGAGGGGCGGATCTCTTCATCGACCCTGACGCCATGGCTCAGCAGCTCTTCTGACAGCGACATGCCATCCGGGCCGGTATTAAAGGCCTGGTCAAAGGTGGCGGAGTTGATGTTGCTGCTTTCGTCGCCGGAACGGTCGTAGTAACCCTGCAAGAATTTCTTCCACTGGGGAATCGAGGCTTTCTCATTGACGAAAACAGCCTGGTCAATCATCGGCAGTGATTGTCCGGCATCCGTCAATAGTCCTTTTTCCTGGTCGCCGGGAACGCCTTCACTCGGGTAAAACTCCTCCCGGAAATTGGGATTGCGAACCAGCACGATCTTACGGTTGGGATCATTCTCCGCCATCATGAACGGGCCGGTGCCGATGGGGTGCCAGTCCAGAGTCAGGTTGCGTTCTTTAAAACCGGGGTTGTGATAGAAACGATCGGCTTCCCATGGAATCGGGGAGAAGAAACGTGTCGCCAGCCAGTAGCGGAATTGTGGGTATTTGCCGTTGATGGTGATCGCGAAAGTATGGTCGTCGATCTTTTCCAGGCCACTCATATCATGCTGGCGCAGATCAAGCCATAAGGGTTCATTGTCAGCTTTTCTTGTTTCGACGATCGTTTGTGTGAAGTCTTTCAAGCCAACAATGTAATCCGCCATAAAGCCAATCAAAGGCGATTTGTTGGCAGGATCACCCATCCGTTTGATGGCGTAAATATAATCATCCGCGACCAGTTCACGGTTGCCGGTTTCCGTAAAATCATTGAGGTCGCTGTATTCTGACGCTTCGCTGGCGTGCTCAAAGAAATACAGCGGATGGCCTCCTGCGCGCGACAACGCCGGATGGGGCTGATAGCGGATACCCGGCTGAATTTTGACGGTGAAAACACTGTAGGCAGGCGATTCTACATCATTGCCAAGTGGTTGACGATTTTCATCCAGATAGGCCACCGTCGGCATTTCGGCGGCGGTGGCGGTGATCAGTTCATAAGGCCGTTTCAAAAAGTGGTATTGCAGCGGCGGTTCGTAAATCTGTTCGAGAAAGAGCCCTTCTTCGGCGCTGTAGGCGCGAACCGGATCCAGGTGGCGGGGCTGGTTGGAGTAGCTGGCGTAGTAGGTGACCTTGTCTTCGGGTTCCGGGGCGTGGGGATCGTTCCAGCTATCGGAACAGCCGCTGAGTACAACAAGGGCCATCAACAGAACGCCCATCAGAGGCGACAACCGGTGAAGAAAGCGGCGTCGGAGTCTGGCTGCTGTCTCGTTATGGTGCATGAGGCAGGCGTTTTCCATCATCTATGGGCTCATTATTGTTTTGTTCAGGGTACCGTTTTAGGTGGTTTTATGCGAGATCTGCCGTAAAACGGATACGGCCTGATATCCATAAAACCCACGTAATCACTATTCTGGCGTATTTTTGTTCGCATTTCCGTCAATAACAAGTCAGTTCCGAATTTTCGGAAAATCGCCCGATGGATCCGGTACCGAACTGTATAACTCATGTTACGCAGTAACGAATAACCTTAGCTGCTCGAATGATGCCCGCAGAGCGGTCATGTAAATCTTCGCCCTGAGCTGAAAATGATTGACCTTCAGTTTCAGGGAGAGGGTTTCCAACCTGAAAG
>MUIA01000391.1 GCA_002084115.1 Oceanospirillales bacterium LUC14_002_19_P2
TGTCACGCCCATGAAATGGCTGTCGCTCAGGTAGTGCAGAGAAAGTGCAGAAGTGCTTGCTGTAAGGTGGTAGCCGAGGCCGGACTCGAACCGGCACGCTTTTAAAGGCAACGGATTTTGAATCCGTCGTGTCTACCAATTCCACCACTCGGCCATATTAGATCATCGGAAGGTTAAGAGGGTGCAGCAGGAAAACGCTGCGTTTCACACGCAAAAACTGCGTTGGAACCCTTCCGAAAGCGAGCGGGAGTATATCAAAACCTTTTCAGCATGCAACAGACTTTCGTGCTGTTGTGCACGTTTATATCGGAACGTTTCTCCGGCAGGGGGGGCAAATTTGCAGGGAGCGTGTGTTTGTACGATGTTTTCAGTGTGGTTTCGCCACCGTCATTCCTGATAAACGGTCAATGCGCCGTTGTGATGGCTTTCCCTCATCGCCCGGGTGCCCGTAATCACCGGGTCCGCCACTGTCGTGAACGAAAGGAGTGTTATGCAGAGCAGAACCCTGGGCAGCACCTTCATCATTGCCGGCACGTCCATTGGGGCAGGGATGATAGCCATGCCGTTGGTGACGGCGATGGTGGGTTTTCGGGCCGCTATCGTCCTGATGGTGGTGAACTGGTTGCTGGCGGCGGGTTCCGGTCTGCTGGTTGCCCAGGTATGTTGTGCTCGCACCAATGTAACGACCCTGTTCGGTGCCGCTAGCGAGCAATTGGGTCGGCCCGGCCGGGTGGCGGCGACACTGGCCACGATATGTCTGCCCTATGCGCTCTGTGCAGCCTATATTGCTGGTGCTGCCGGTTATCTGGCCGGCTCCCTGGAGCATTGGTTTGGGCTGGTGTTGCCCTTTGGCGGGGAGGCCATTGCGGTCACCTTGGTGTTTGCCGCCGTCATTCAGGCCGGCACCCGCTATGTGGACTGGGTGAATCGCTCCCTGTTCCTGCTGCAGCTGGCCATGCTGGCGGTGCTTTTGGTGGCTTTATTGCCTTCCGTTGACTGGGCCCGGCTGGATAGTCCCATGACCTCGCCCCATTACCTGGTGGCGGCCCTGCCATTGTTCTTTACCTCGTTTGGTTTCCAGGCCACGGTTCCGAGCATAGTCCGGTACCTTGATGGAGACCCGAAACGCTTTCGTCCCGCCATCCTCTGGGGAGCGAGTTTGCCGATGCTGGTCTACCTGCTCTGGACGGCGGCATCCAACGGGGTGGTGTCCCATGATGCCCTGGTGCAGATGAGCCATGATCAGGAGCCTGTCAGTGCGCTGGTTATCTCCCTGAGTGAAGCCAGTCAGTCAGCCGGAGTGACGACGGCTATTTCGTTGTTTACGGCACTGGCGCTGACGACCTCTTTCCTCGGTGTGGCCTTGGGGTTGTTTGACTATATGGCGGAAGCCATGGGGTATGCGGATTCTGTCGAGGGGCGCTGCCGGACGGCAGCCATCACCTTTCTGCCGCCTCTGGTCGCTGTATTGCTGGTACCGGGGGCGTTTATTGCCGCCCTGGGCTTTGCCGCTGTTGCGCTGGTGGTGTTGGCATTGCTGCTACCGGGTTTGATGGTCACAAAGCTCTATGGCGACCACCTTGAAGGCTGGCAGCGCACACTGTTATGGCTGGTGATGGGGGTCGGTGGGGTGATTATTCTGGCGCAGGTATTGGTGGCTGTGGGCGTTATGCCCAGATTGGGTTGAGAGGGAGATGCCACCTGGTTGATGGCGTTTCTCTTCCCGTGGATTTTAACCTGTGGCTACTGAGTGTTCAGGGCTTTTAATGATACGGCAACGACCAAAACGCCAATGGTCTTTCCCTGGTCCATGACGGGCACTGACACCTGAACCGACATGGTACGGGTGCTTTTGTCGAATTCAGGTTCCCCGATGAACACCTTGCCTTTGCCGTTATTAAACGCATTGATCCACTTTTCTTCGTCGCCTTGCCAGTAGTCCGAGGTGAACTGGGTGACGGCGACATTGGCGCCCTTGCTATCGCAGAGGAACATTTCGGGGTAGCGGGGGCGGTGTTTGTCAGACACTTTCCGTAAAAACTGGGCGGCAGGGTGGTGAAAGGCCCGGATCATCAGGTTATTGGGCGACCCCTTCTGTTTCATCACCTTTTTCCAGCTGGCATCCATTCTCTGGATGGCGCTGAGAGGAATATCCAATTCATTTTGTTTTCTGACCGCGTCAATCACCTTCTCCAGGCTGCCCCAGGTTTTGATCATCTGGATATCCTGATCCAGCTGGGCTTTCATGGCAGACGTCAGCCCCTGAGCCTGCAGGGGGGAGGTCAGGCTAAACAGCAGAGTCATCAGTGCCGCAAGGCAGAGGCGGTGCATGGACGTTCCCTCGTCACAAATCAAGCTGATAATAGAGTCACTATAGGAGAGTCTGGGTTAGTTGGCCTCTTTGGAGGGAGATTGGTTTTAAATTGAACACTGTCGTCTTTTGCAGGCAATCGGTTGTGAATGCCCTATAATCTTGCACAGCTGTACAAGAATAATAACTACAATGTGGCAGCATGAAGCGTTTTACCCGGTTATCTTCCTTAATGTCCCCTTACCTCGCTGGCGGGTTATGCCTGTTTCTGGCCTGTGGGTTTTTATTCGTTTTTTGGTTTTCTGAAGTGCCATCGAGAGCCTTGCCTGGCGGTAAGTCCGGCGATGCGGCTGATCCGGCACTTGCTCAGAATCACGCAGTCACTTCCCCAAATACTCAATCGTCGGAGTCCTCTGGCGCACTCGATAGCGGCCTGCCTCGCTCATTGAGGGGAACGGTACCCGATGGTGTGATCCAGCTGGATGCGGACGGCAACCTGGTCATCACCCGCGGTATTCGCGATCGCTTTGATTACTACCTTTCAACGCTGGGTGAAATCTCACTGGTACAGCTGATCGACAGAATTGAGTCCGAGCTGGCGGCAGGCTATGCCCCGGAAGTGGCCACTCGGCTGAAGGCATTGCTGCAGCAGTACATTGACTACCGTGAAGCCTTAATGGTTGAAGCGCTTGAGGCGTTGCCTCCACTGGACCATAAGATGGATATCGCAGCCTATCAGCAGCGCTGGCAGAAGTTATACGACCTGCGCCGGCGTCATCTCCCATCAGATGTGGCGGATGCTTTCTGGGGTGCGCAGGAGCGGTACGACCAGTACGCACTGGAACGAATCAGCCTCTTAAATAATCCCGGCCTTTCTGATGATGAACGCCAGGCGGCTTTATCCGTACTGGTGGAGACCTATGTCGATGTGGCCGGTGCTTCAATCGCGGCCCATCAGCCGTTGACGCTGCGGGCAGCGCAGCAGGCGGCTGCATCAGAACAAGCAGATTCTTCAGTGTTATACAGCCAGCGGGCTTCTGTCTGGGGGGATGCCGCCGCTGAACGGTTGGCGGCACTGGATCAACAGCGGCAGGCATGGGAGCAGCGTCTCCAGGCCTACCAGCAGGAGCGGGCTGTGCTGGTGGCGTCCGGCGTTGATGAAACTGTGCTGGCCACACTACAGCGTGAGCATTTTTCTGGCCATGAATTGCGACTTGTGCAGGCTATGGAACGATTGCAGTAGCAGTAAGCATCCGTTGTTAGTCGGGTGAACCATCGGAACTCTGGGCTGTCGGGAGTGACCTCAATAACAACAAGAATCAACGATAATCGGGATTGAGCAGAGCAATGACAATACAGGTAATGAAAGCAGGCATCGCCGGGCTGGCGCTGGCGATATTGGTGGCAGTGAGCCAGCCATCACAGGCGTTCTGGTTCTGGAAAAAGAAAGATACCTATACCGAAACGCGGTACCCCATCGTTTTGGTTCACGGCATGCTGGGCTTTGATGCGATATTGGGGGTGGATTACTGGTACCGGATCACCGGTGAGTTGTCCCGGAGTGGCGCCGAGGTCTATGTGGCCCAGGTGACGGCGCTGGACAGCTCCGAAGCTCGTGGCCTGGAGCTGATCACCCAGCTGGAAAACCTTAAGGCGATTACCGGGGCAGAGGGTTTTAATACCAATCGCCTTTTCTAACTACTGCATAAGTGCCCACTGGCGAGAGCATAAACTGAACAACCGTCCAGCCTCGCTACACAGTTTATTCCAGGCATTGCAGCAACAATCCACAATATC
>MUIA01000052.1 GCA_002084115.1 Oceanospirillales bacterium LUC14_002_19_P2
AACCCTCTCCCTGAAACTGAAGGTCAATCATTTTCAGCTCAGGGCGAAGATTTACATGACCGCTCTGCGGGCATCATTCGAGCAGCTAAGGTTATTCGTTACTGCGTAACTTGAGTGAATATCGTGATGTCTCCACAACCGTCCATCATTTCAACCTAAAAAAAACAGGCTAATCGCCGGGGAACGCCTACTTTTATAGTTTCCTGAAACCTGTACACCACCATAAGTTATGAACATGTCGTTCTCGTGGCGGTTAACGAGCCATTCAATACAGGGAGACAACGCCAGATGCCCATTCATCCTGCGACGACACCAGAGGCTGTACCCACTCTCAACGGACAACCAAGCCAGTGGCACGATTCATCTTCCCCAAACCTGTCAAAGGATCATTTTATTCAACGTGATGGCAAAGTCTTTGCCGGCCAGCACTTTATCCTGGATTTGTGGGAGGCGGGGCCGCTAAACAACCTCACGATCATGGAAAACACCCTGCGGAATTGTGTCGATATCTGTGGTGCCACACTGCTGCATATCCACCTGCACCATTTCACCGTCAATGGCGGGATATCGGGTGTAGCAGTACTGGCAGAGTCCCACATCAGTGTCCATACTTGGCCTGAGCGACAGTTTGCCGCTTTTGATATTTTCATGTGCGGTGATGCCACGCCGGAACAGGCCATCACGGTTCTCAAGCGAAACTTTTCTCCCCAACGCGTTGATATTCACCAGGCATTGCGAGGTATCGTGCAACCATGAACCTGTTTCACGAAACACTACTGGATGATTACTGCCAGACCTTCGCAATCAACCGTCTACTGTTTGAGCATAAATCCCCGCATCAGCACTTGGTGATTTTTGAGAATACTCGCTTCGGCCGCATCATGGCGCTGGATGGGATTATCCAGACCACCGAGGGGGATGAGTTCATCTATCATGAGATGCTGACCCACGTCCCTCTGTTTTCTCATGGTGATGCACAGGAAGTGCTGATCATCGGCGGGGGAGATGGTGGCATCTTGCGTGAAGTGGTGAAACATCAAACGGTTAAACGCATCACCCAGGTGGAAATTGATGAAGCTGTTATCCAAACGTGTCGTGAATACCTTCCAGGCCACAGCCAGGGCGCCTTTGATGACCCCAGGCTGACCTTGGTCATTGATGATGGCATGGCTTTTGTCAACCAGACGCCGCAGCGTTTCGATGTCATCATTTCTGACAGTACCGATCCTATCGGCCCTGGCGAAGTTCTGTTCAGTACCACGTTTTATGAGGCCTGCAAACACTGCCTGAAACCCGGAGGCCTGTTTGTTGCCCAAAACGGTGTCCCGTTCTTTCAACCGGACGAACTGACCACATCAGCCCAACGCCTGCATCCACTTTTTTCAGACACAACCTTCTATACCGTCGCGGTTCCCACCTATGTGGGTGGACTCATGACTCTCGCCTGGGCAACCGATAATAACAATTTACGAGCCACCCCGCTGGCGACACTGACATCGCGCTACAACACCTCAGGTATTGCTACCCAATACTATACGCCAGCATTGCATCAGGCTGCCTTTGCATTACCCGCCTCCTTCCTCTCACTGATGAAACCATCATGAATGTGTTAAAAATTGCCCCGGTAAAGGCTGCGGCTCCGTGGCAGTCACTGGTCGCTGACTTCGGCTCCCCCTTGATGGTCATTGACTGCGCCCGTGTGTTGCAACAATACCAGCAGCTCTGTGAGGCTTTGCCTGGGGTTCAGCATTACTTTGCCATCAAGGCCCTGCCACACCGATCCGTTTTGCAAACACTGGCACAGGCTGGCGCGGGCTTTGACCTAGCCAGCAGTGGTGAAATTAATCTGCTGCGCCAGGTGGCCGTTTCACCACGTCAAACCCTTTATACCCACCCAATCAAACGGGATAGCGATATTCGTTCAGCCCTGCGCTTCGGATGCACTACATTTGTCGTTGATAGCACACAGGAAATGGAGAAATTTCTACCCTATCGACAGCGTGTTGCGTTGTTACTCCGGTTGAGTTTCCCCAACCCCTCATCTTCTATCAATCTATCCAGGAAATTTGGGTGCTCACCGGAACAGGTGCCACTTCTGCTAAAACTGTCCCAACGCATGGGCATTACAGTGAAAGGTCTCTCCTTTCATGCAGGTTCGCAGTGCCTCAATCCCGATAACCACGTGCGTGCCATCCTCACCTGCGCCGGACTGATATACGATTCCGTCCAGCACCTGAATGGCCGGGGATTGGGAGTCCTCAACATTGGCGGTGGTTTTCCCGTGCCTTATATTGACGAAGTTCCACCTATTCATACTTTCTGCAGCAAAATCCGCACAGCGCTCACCGCACTGCCGGGTCATGTGCAGGTCATCTCAGAGCCTGGCCGCTATATTGCGGCACCGGCCGCCACGTCTGTCAGTTCAATTATGGGCATATCACTTCGGCAGGACTGTTGCTGGTATTACCTGGATGACGGTCTTTACGGCTCTTTCAGCGGCCAGCTTTACGACGATAGACGCTACCCCTTAACGGTCTTCAGTGATCAACATGAGCGAGAACAAGCCGTATTATCAGGTCCAACCTGCGACAGTATTGATGTGATTGCAGAGGATATCCGGCTGCCACGTCTGACAATGGCTGATCTCGTGATTGGACGCCAGATGGGTGCCTATACCATTGCCAGTGCAACAGACTTCAACCTGTTCCCGAGAGCACGTGATATCGTCATCAACCCACCCGATGAAACAGGCATGAACCTGTCGCTTTGATTTACTCCATCAGGCCTTCCAGCTTGTTTGACAAATTAGTCGCCAGACGACGGCGCCATGGAGACGTTCCAGGGTCTGACAGTAGCACTTCTTCCCGCGATAAAGCCGCCAATATCAAACGGTATCCCAGCCAGCGCAGAGGTTCTGGTTCCCAGCGACGAAGATGCCCGGATACAGAACCTTTTATCACCCAAGGTTGATCGGTGAGTTGTGTTGTCTTCCCTGTAATCAGATCTGCCAGGGTTCGGCCTGCCAGGTTGCTGGCACCGACGCCCTCACCACCATAACCAGCCGCAAGGGCAATGCCGTTTTTCTCATCACAGAGCATATGCGGCTGAAAAGCCCGCGCCATACCGAGATTACCTCCCCAGCCGTGGGTGAGTTCAATATTTTTAAGAACTGGAAAGAGGGCCTCCAGTAAGGTACGGCCCTCCGCCACTTCCTGTGCTGATAGCTGAAAATCATGCCGAAGCCGACTGCCAAACCGGTAACCACCGCGGGTACCAAAGACCAGACGATTGTCTTTCGTTCGCTGGGCATAGGTGATCATCCGGCTGTTGTCGGCAAAGGCTTCACCCTGGTGTAAACCAATGCTTTGCCAGATAGCCTCACTGATCGGCGCAGTCGCAACAATCATGCTTTGAACGGGAATCTGATACCGTCCCAGTGTCGATAACGTTGTGGCATACCCTTCCACAGCAGGAACAATCCAATGAGCTTCAACCTGTCCAGCGGGTGTCGTCAGTCTGCCGGGCTGCCAGTCTGTGACAGGGGTCTGCTCATAAACAGTCACACCTATACGTTCGACAGCCTCTGCCAGTCCCTGTACCAGGCGCGCCGGTTGAATGGTGGCACAGTGGGGAGAGTAGATAGCGCCTAATCCGCGGGATACATTGACCTTGTCTGACAATGCTTCGGGGGTCAGCCAAGCAAAATCAGCATAGGTACAGCCCGTATTGTAGAGTTCATCCAGCCACTTCCTGAGCCAAACCTCCTGCTCGGAATAACGGGCAGCGGCATAAATCACGCCTCCCTTACGATAGTGGCAGTCAATCTGCTCCTCTTGCAGCACTGCGGCCACTTCATCAGGAATAGAAAACAATAACTGTCTTTTATTCCGCCGCTCGTCCTCCGGTAACGTTGAGAGGAGCTGATCTTCACCCATCAGGCCGCCAATTAACCAGCCACCATTACGTCCGGAGGCACCAAACCCGGCATACTCGGCTTCAACAATGGCAATGGTCAGAGAAGGATTGTGTTTCTTCAGGTAGTAGGCGGTCCATAAGCCGGTAAACCCGGCCCCGATGATGGCAACATCGACAGACAGCGTGGATTCAAGACGTGGACGCACCTGACGCTGGATGGCAGGGTCATCCATCCACAGGCTGATCGGCGTTTTCATCAGCGATACCTCATTATCATTATTCTTTGATGAAACACGGGCTGCCTGCCAGCATGACCGGCAGGCGGGAATCGGCCTCTACTATAGCCGGTTCAGCAGATCACACAATTAGCTGGCGCGCTTCGCCTGATTCCAGGCACGGGTAACGGTACGAACAATACGCTTTTCCGGCGCCTTCACGACAAACAATGTATTCAACAAAGTTTCCGTCGGATAGATGCCCGAATTATTACGCAGGGTCTCATTCACGAACGGTGTCGCCTTCTGGTTGGCATTGGCGTAGGCCACCGTGTTGCTGATATCCGCCGTAACCTTGGGTTCCAGAATATAGTTCAGGAACTGGTAGGCACTGTCAGGATTCGGCGCATCTTTCGGCATTGCCAGAACGTCATACCAGACTGCCGCACCTTCCTTGGGAACAAAGTACCGGATATCCATGCCATGACCTTTGGCCATTTCAGCTGCCTGCAGTACTCCACCGGAATAACCCAGAACCGCACACAGTTCGCCACTGGCCAAGCCATCCACAAACTGTGATGAACTGAAATAACGGACATGGGGTACCAGCTTGGCCAGGTGTTCGCCGGCCTGCTTCCAGTCTGCAGGATTCTCGCTGTTGGGATTCTTGCCCTGATAAACCAGTATGGACGCCAACACATCCATGGGATCATCCAGGATGGCCACGCCGCAGGCTGACAGCTTGCTGATATTCTCAGGCTCAAGAATCAACGACCAGCTGTCCAGCGGCGCGTCATTCCCCATAACCGCCTTAACCTTCTCTACGTTGTAACCAATACCGGAGGTGCCCCACATATAGGGGATGGCATAACGATTATCCGGGTCGAAAGCCACCAGTTTTTCCATGAGGATAGGATCAAGGTTCTGCCAGTTTGGTATACGGCTTCTGTCCAGCTCCTGGTAAACACCGGCCTTGATCTGGTTGGGAATGAAATAGCTGGAAGGCACAACAACATCAAAACCGGACCGGCTCGCCAGCAGCTTCCCTTCCAGCATTTCATTGCTGTCATACAGGCTGTACGTCACATTGATACCAGTTTCGGCCTCAAAGTCAGACACCGTATTTTCAGCAATATAATGGGACCAGTTATACACATTGAGGCGAGGCGGCTCCTGCGCAACGGCAGACACTGCCAACCCCACACTCACCGCAGCCAAAACACCTGAAATCAACGTCTTCAACGATAGACACTCCTGCTGAAACGACACAACAGACACAGTGGACCCGACCGTTAATCAAGATTGATCACGGTATGGGATCCGGTTACGGAATTCAGTGCTGCTGGAAACCTTCCAGCACATTGACGGTATTGGTACCCAGGGCGTCTACCGCATAGCCGCCTTCAAAAACAAACTGGGTGGGCAGACCGAGTTCAGCGATCCGTTGCCCCATGAACGTGTATTTTTCAGCGTCCAGTTTGAAGCTGGAAATCGGGTCGTGTTCATAACTGTCGAGCCCGAGCGATACCACCAGCACATCCGGCCGGAAACGGGCGATACGCTCCAGCGCCGCCAATAGTGCCGGTTCATAGTCTGCCCAGGTGCTATTAAGCGGCAGTGGTAGATTAAGGTTGACCCCTTTGCCATCACCTGCACCGATTTCATCCTGGTACCCGAGATAATGGGGGTAATCCCAGGCAGGATCAGCGTGAATAGAGGTAAACAACACATCGGCTCGGTCATAGAAAATCGACTGAGTGCCGTTGCCGTGGTGGTAATCCACATCCAGTATCGCGACGCGCTGGCAACCGCTGTCCCGGTATGCCTGAGCGGCAATGGCAGCATTGTTCAGGTAACAGTAGCCACCCATCTGGTCACGGCCGTCGTGATGCCCTGGTGGACGACAAAGGCTAAATACTGACTTTTCCCCTGCAACAATCTGCTGCTGGCCCGACAGGGCACACTCAACAGAAGCCCAGACGGCTTTCCAGGTACCGGCCATGATCGCCGCTGTCAGATCTGAGGAGTAATACCCCAGTCGGCCTTCAATATGTGCCGGACAAACGGATCGGAATCCGCGCACGGGAAAACAATAGGGCATAGCCTGTGTGGTACCGGGAAACGTGGACTGCCACTCATCCCAGGCGGTACGGAGAAACGTGACATAATCAGGATCATGCACACCAAGGACAACATCGCTATCAAAATGCATCGGCATCATGACAGGCCCGAGTCCCCGAACCTCAATAGCCTTGAGAACAATATCGGTACGCTGAGCGACCTCGAAGCTGGGAACCAGCTCGCCACTCAGCACTTCTTTGACATCGCGGTGCAATGCCTGTTGGTCAGAAAAAAAGGTGATCATTGTGCAGTGAGTCACTCATGCAGGGCGATAAAATCCGGCGCGCAATGCTATAGAAACACCTTACCCTCGTACAGCGCCTTTACGATATATTCGGATAGGTTTCTGCGCCACGATCGGACTCTGTTATCCTAGCGATTCCAGCCATACTGGTTGAGCGAGATGAGTAACGACGATTTTTCTTTCTTCCTGCAGAAAATGCAGGATGTCAGCCCCCTGAAACCCAAGTCGAAGGCCGATATCCGTAAGACCGCAGAGAAAACGCCTGGCCAACAGCAGCGCCGGGAAGCCGCGCAGCAGGAGCTGCATGACCCCAACTTTCTGTCGCTGGAAAACCCTGTCAGGGTAAAACCCCATGACATGCTGGTATGGAAACGGGACGGCGTTCAGGAAGGTGTATTCAAAAAACTTCGCCTGGGCAAATACCCGGTGGATGCCCGTCTTGACCTGCACCTGAAGACCGCCAAAGAAGCACGGCTTGAGGTTTTCCAGTTCATCAATGACTGCCGCCGGTTTGACCTGCGTACCATCCTATTGGTTCATGGCCGGGGTGAACAAAGCAATCCACCGGCCAAACTTAAAAGCTATGTCTTTACCTGGCTGCCACAGTTCGAGGAAGTACTGGCATTCCACAGTGCCCAGCGTGAGCATGGCGGCAATGGTGCGGTCTATGTGCTGCTCAGAAAAAGTGAAGAGAAAAAGCAGGAAAACCGCGAACGGCATTTGCGGCGCCGGTAATGCCTGTTGACTGGTTAATCTGCAAAACCCGCCTATAGTTGTTTCTCTGTAACAGCGTGGACTCTCATGATGACCCGGCGTCAATACTGCCGCCGGGTCATCATAGCAAGCCCGTCTTTCCTGGCCGCAGGTTACTGTCTCATTCTGTCGTTTCTGCGGCGCCTTTCTCCAGTCTTTAATCCTCACAGCCTGCACTGCAACGACTCGAGACAACACGGACACGTAGCGCATGCTTCTGACTGGATTGAAGCCTTTACCTTGATGGAGGTCATCGCATGAAACGCGATCACTCTCGTATACGCCGACTTATTCCTATCCCCTTCATTATTGTTTGCTCTGGCCTTCCGGCTGTTCTCCCCGAAACAGTTCAGGCCAATGATCACAATATGACACGGGCGTCGTCCCACTCCCCCGTTATCGTAACAGTCGGCACCTTGCCGGATCTTTCTCTGGCCGTTCTCCAGAACCGTGGCTGGATGGCACAACCTGTCGGCAACAATAATACTGACTGGCACAGTGTCAGCCTTCTGGTCGTCAATACCAGTCTGCCCATCAGCAAGAACGTGATGGCACAAACCAGGGACGCCCTCTCCGCCGGTGTCCCCATACTGATTGATGGCACCACCAATAACGATGCAGACAAGCAACGGCAGGTCAGTGCCAGTATCGCAGGCATCGGCCTGAGTGATCCGGTCATCCTCGTCCGCCAGCGGAACGGTGCACCAGAATACCGGGTACTCAGTATTACCTCTGAACAGGAAGAGTTTGCCTCATCGAAGCATGAAGCAAGCGTGATCATGAACCCGGCACACCAGATTTCCGATACACAACTCACGTTGCTGGCAGACGAAATTGATGAGCTGTTAAGTGAATGGTTTATCGGTGATGAAGCATCTGATCACCGCCGTCTACGCAAGGCAACAGCCACTGCAGAAAAACAGCCGCCCTTCAAACCGGAAACCACCATCCCCCTCGAATTCCGCTTCGTCGGTAACCGCTGCATGGTCGGCAAAAGAGTCGACGGGTGGGACTGGAGCAGTGAAACCATTGATGCCTGTAATGGCAAGATGTCCGTTTCCCTGTTCTACAACATTGACCTGATTCGCTCGACCCCTTATTCCGGTGGCGGTGATAAGAATGCCGACGATGCCAAGTTTATACGGCTGACCCTGAACCCACAGCAATCCGGCGGTGCTGGCTGGCATCTTGCGAAATCCCCCACCCACAAGCACACCTGGTTCCAGTCCTGGACCAACCGGGACACCTGGTTCGGCCCTATCGCACTGAAATACGGTACAGATATTCGCAGCAATGACCCGGCACTACGCCTGTACCAGCACACACCGGACAACACACCACGGCATAAAACCATCAGTGAGGAAACCGGTTTCACAGTAGGCGTCGCAGCGGAAGCAAACGCGGAGATCGGCAAGGAGGGTCCCAAGGCGGGCGGGAGTATCAGTGCCAAATTTTCCTATTCCAGCAACCGGACCGTCGAATACGACGTGTATGAATACACCGTTGAGAACACCTCATCCGCCTCTGGCAGCGGTGACCGGGCATCCTGGCTGTGGGATCGGAAATACGATCAGCATCACAAGGACTGGGTGACCCATGTGATAGCCCCGCTCTGGGAGGACGACTGGTTATGGAAGAATTCTGAATTCACGGCGGTTGCCCACGCAAATTTCAAACCAGGCATGAGTGCCTCCTTTCGGGTTCCGGCCAACAAAAGCGGCTCATCAAGATTAAGCCTGGAGAACTACATTACGGTAGTCGCATTGGGTGGCAAAGTCGTCTATTCCGTCTGGTATCAAACTTACGCGCCCGGTGGCTACTATGGCACCACGTATACCTTCAGGAAAAATATCCAGGTTAACTGGGACTCCCCGGTCTTTGACCCTGAAGTTCCGGTATCCATTGAACCCTTCCGTTATGACAGCGATGACGGGCTTTGCCTGGATGTTACCAACGGCGCGACAACCGATGGTTCTCCGGTGGGTGTTTACCGTTGCCATTACCGCAACAACCAGCTGTGGGGCATTGATGATGAGCAGCGCTACCGCTCCAAAGTCGCGCCTGACCGCTGCCTTGAAGTTGCACAGGACAACACACTGGTCGTTCGCCGTTGTGATGCCTCAGCGCGCCAGAAATGGCGCTGGGAAGATGACAATCTGATCAACGAACTGGGCAAAAAACTGGCACTGGTGAATGGCAAGCCGGTGGTCAGCGATAACCCTTCGGTCTACAGCGACTGGAAGAACTACATTCATCGGGTTGAGGCCATAGATGCATTAACCATTTACTAACTCAAGTTACGCACAAGAATGAAAATACGGCATTATTGCCGGTATGAAACACGATCTGATTGAGCTGTACTCTGACTACCTTCTGTCCTCTTTTGGCAAAACAACCGCAACCGGTTTGTCTAACCTGTCGGACGATGCCTAT
>MUIA01000252.1 GCA_002084115.1 Oceanospirillales bacterium LUC14_002_19_P2
TCGCAGCCTGAGCGCATAGCCTCTGCGTCATCATCTCCTGCTTTAGTTACCGCAACGAATGCCAGCGCTTCGTTAAGGATATTTATCTGGCTGACAGTTAATAACGAAATCGCATCTATGAAACTTTGAAAGAGCCTGGAATTCATAACAGTCATCCCCTGATAGCCGGATGGTTCAGGGAGTATAGGTCAACCAACCATCAGGGGTAACTTAGCCGGCAGAGAGTATTCAGCTTCTAATGTTTCAGGAATCACGGTTTCCAGAATCGCTTCTGGTGATATTACGGGAACCTCCTGCCAGATCGCTTTGGTGAGACGCTGCGATGGCTCAACTTTAAACGCTTTTTCCAGCGCTTCCTGGGTCACCACGCCCTGATAACCATCATCATTGACGTAATAGCCATAATCCCCATCGGCACGCTTCATCTGCTGCAGGGCACCTTCGATTTTATCTGCAGTGATACGGCAGGCAGGTGGCTGCATAACCGTTTCCACTGTCAGCGCCCGTGCCCGGTTTACATCTTTAACAAACGCTTCGACGTAGCTGGTCGCCGGGTTCAGCAAAATCTCTTCCGGCTTACCCTGCTGCACCACTTCACCATCTTTAAGAATGGCAATGCGGTCACCAAGACGCAGCGCCTCATCCAGATCATGGGTAATGAAAATAATCGTTTTCTGCAGCTTTGCCTGCAGCTCAATCAGCTGATCCTGCATTTCGCTGCGGATTAATGGATCCAGTGCAGAGAAAGCTTCATCCATCAGCAGCACATCGGCATTGGTACACAGCGCCCTGGCGAGGCCCACCCGCTGCTGCTGACCACCGGATAACTGCGCTGGATATTGCTCTTCGTAGCCCTTCAGACCCACCGTCTCGAGCCATTCTCGCGCCTTAGCCTGCCGCTCGACCTTACCGACCTTTTGTACTGCCAAACCATAACTGACATTTTCCAGCACCGTACGGTGAGGCAAAAGACCGAAATGCTGAAAGACCATAGACATCTTGTAGCGCCGAAACTCTTGCAGTGCCTTTGAACCGAGTTCCGTTACCTCAACATCTTCCACCTGAACCTGGCCTTCCGTCGGATCAATCAAGCGGTTGAAGTGACGAATCAGGGTCGATTTTCCAGAGCCGGACAAGCCCATGATGACGAAGATTTCACCACGGTTAATGCTGAGGTTAATGTCTTTCAGCCCAACGGTATGGCCGGTTTCAGCCAGAATCTCGTCCTTGCTTTTGCCTGCATGTACCAGGGGCATGACCGATGCCGGCTTTGCCCCGAACACCTTGTAGAGCCCCTTCACCTGAATCATTGGTTCAGCCATGTTGCAGTCCCTCAAGGTGACGTTGTGTCCGCTTGCCATAGGCCTGCGAGACCCGGTCGAAGATAATCGCCAACGCAACAATGGCCAGTCCGTTGAACAAGCCAAGCGTAAAGTACTGGTTGGTAATGGATTTCAGTACCGGCTGTCCCAGCCCCTTCACACCAATCATGGAGGCAATCACCACCATGGACAGCGCCATCATGATGGTCTGGTTAATACCCGCCATTATCGTCGGCATAGCCAGCGGCAACTGCACACCGAACAATCGCTGCATCGGACTGGCACCATAAGCAGTGGCTGCTTCCAGCACTTCCTTATCCACCAGCCGGATACCCAGATTCGTTAAGCGAATAACAGGAGGAATGGCATAAATAACAACTGCAATCAGTCCCGGAATCTTGCCGATACCCAGCAGCATGACCACGGGGATCAGGTATACGAAGGCGGGCATCGTCTGCATGATATCGAGCATCGGCGTGACCGTGACCTGTACCCGGTCAGAACGCGCCATCAAAATACCAATGGGTATGCCCAGCGCGATCACCAATAGCGTGCAAACAAAGATAATGCTCATGGTCCGCATGGTGTTTTCCCACATACCGAAATAACCAATCAGCAGGAACGACACCACAACACCCAGGCACAGTTTCCACGAGCGGCTGGCAACATAAACCAACGCGGTTACCGCCAGGATCACCAGCCACCAGGGTGTTGAAATCAAGAGTTTTTCAAACCAGATCAAAAAATTCAGCAGCGGATCAAAGAAGGATTCAATGAGCTCACCATATTCACGGGAGAAGTCCCGGTAGGCAGAATCCAGTGTTTTACGGATGTCCCGGAGATCGGACCGGTCCATCTGGGGAAACGTGTTAAACCATGACCGTTCGTCACTCATGGCAGATCACCTCACACGGCAGGAGAGAGAATACAGAAACCGCAGGCAAATGCCGGCCCCTCGCAGGAGCCGGCTATCCGCACTACAGGTTCTTGCGTGCCACTTTGACTTTTTCAGCCACTTCAGGCTTCACCCAGCCAGACCAGGTGCCTTCAAACTCCGTGAGGAAATGCTCCATGGCCACATCACCATCGGCCTGGTTATCTTCCATCCAGGCCAACAGGGCGTTCATATCAGCATTTTTGAAGGAACGACGGGTGAGGTAGTCGTAGGCTTCCGGTGCCCGGCTCGCGAAGCTCTCCGTGGTCACGGTATGCACAAGCGAAGGCGGATACATGGTGACACCGGGAGCATCACAATCAGCCTGGGTGATACAACCTTTGAACATCTCCGGATCAACACCGGATCCAAAGTCGACTTTCACCATTTCATACTTGCCCAGTACCGCAGTCGGTGCCCAGTAGTAACCGAACCAGAGCTCCTGACGCTCATAGGACTTGGCAATGGAACCAGACAAACCAGCGCCCGAACCCGGATCCAGCAGGTCAAAACCAGCATCTTCCAGCTTCAATGCCTTGAACAGGTTGCCGGATGATATCTGGCAGTTCCAGCCCGCGGGGCATCCGTAAAAGGCTGCGCTGTCGGGGTCTTCAGGATGCTCGAACAAGGACGCATTATCGATAATGCCTTGAATCGTAGCCAGCTCCGGCTGCTTTTCTACCAGGTATTTCGGTACCCAGAACCCTTCTTCACCGCCATCAGACAGCGCCTTGCCGGCATAGCGCAGACGCTGTTCCGCGACCGCCTTGTCCAGCGCCTCCTTGATAGAGTTACTCCAGAGTTCCGGCGCGATGTCTGGTTCGCCTTTCTCAGTCATGGAGGTACCGGTGGGCATGGTGTCGCCGGGAACCAGCTCAGCTTCGCAGCCATAGCCGTGTTCAAGAATGAAACGATCCACATTGGCAATCAGCGTTGCAGAGTTCCAGTTCATGTCCGCAATGGTGACTTTGCCACAATTGCCATCCGCCATTGCGATGGAACCAGCAAACATCAAAGGTAAGCCAAGCCAGGCAGCACGCATAATGAATCCTCTTTATTATTCTGTCGACGGCATATTACACATCTAATATTTAGACTTCAAATCATTACACGCCAAAGCTTTAGGAATGAAAAACACTGGGATATACTCCATCCAACCACGACACGATCAGTAGCATCATGAACAACACCCCATACTGGCAGGACGTCCTCATCTCACTTCCCCGCATCATTCGGGCGACAGACCTGCAATCCAAACGCATTGTGAAAGCCTGTGGCCTGACGATTCCGCAGGTGATGGTATTGCGCGCGATTGAATCGCTCGGCGATGTGACAGTGCGGCGAATTTCGGATGACGTTTCCCTGAGCCAGGCAACAGTGACAACCATCCTGAATCGCCTGGAAGACCGTCAGCTTATCGAACGGATACGCAGCGCCAGTGACCGCAGGGTCGTTAACGCCCGCCTCACGACGGATGGTCGAGATGTACTGACACGGGTACCCCCACTTCTACATGAAGAGTTTATTACCCAGTTTGAAAATCTGAACGATTGGGAAAAAACACAGATACTGTCGTCATTGCAGCGAATCGCTACGATGATGGATGCAGAATCGTTGGATGCCGCACCCATTCTAGATATCGCAGCACCCGCAAAGGATGAACAGGTTGCACCAAAGGCAACGGAGACGACGCCCGCTTAGTTCAGTGCAACCGCTGGCCCATTCAAATGAATAACTCAAGTTACGCAGTAACGAATAACCTTAGCTGCTCGAATGATGCCCGCAGAGCGGTCATGTAAATCTTCGCCCTGAGCTGAAAATGATTGACCTTCAGTTTCAGGGAGAGGG
>MUIA01000061.1 GCA_002084115.1 Oceanospirillales bacterium LUC14_002_19_P2
GTGATGGGGTTGCCGACATGTCTGATCCTTCAGAAGTTTTGATCTATACAAATCAATCGTCTTCTAAAGGCTATTTCTGTTGCAATCCCTCACTTTTCATCCGCCAACCTGTAAAAGCACCGCATTTTTTGTGGTGGCTTATCTATTACGTGTCAGCCGGTAGGGGTGAGCTTTCTGGCCCGATCAGAAAGGACAGCACCAGTCTTTTCATCCACAATCATGGTGCGTTGCTGCTTGAGTTTGTCGATATAGTAAATCACCCGAAGCTTCCGGCCATTTTCCTGTTCAAGCCGGGTGCGGACAATTTTCTTTACGTGGTACTTTTCCTTGACCTCTTGCAGGATTTTTTCCAATGGTATGACGTCGGCTTTTTCCGGGAATTTATAAGGGTGGTCGTCCAGTATTTTGCCGTTGGTCCGATCCAGGGTCATGATCCAGACGCCGGTGTTGTCCGGCATCAGGTAATAGATTTTTTCGACCGGCTTGCCTTTCTGTGTGGTTTCCGAATACGTGTTGATGATGCGCATGCCGGGATGCTTGTCTTTTGCCTTAATCAGCAGTTTCTCCAGCGGTAAGACCGGTATGTCGGATTGGGTCTGCTGGACAGTGCTGCCGCTGGTCTGGTTGGCAAAGGCGGGTAGGGTGGCGCAGGTGATTAAGCTGCCGCAGGCGATAGCGACGGAAATCTTGAACGCTTTCATGAGATTCTCCTTGGGAGACTACTGGGAATAACGTAGAAGGGAATCTCCGGTTTTTCCATTGGGTTCAATGGTTGATTGGTGTCGTATGATTGTTCGCTCAGGCAGTAAAAAGGCGCAGCTATTTGCTGCGCCTTGGGTGTTTTATCCTGCTGTCGTGATGCAGGTGTCAGATTCTGCGGTAGGAGGGGATTTTTTCCACAAAATCCAAATGTAGGCAGGGATGCCGCCAATTAAGAGGAGAAAGCCCCAGTACACGGTCTCCATGCCGCTGCCGCCCAGTGCCCAGAGGGAGTAGAGGAAGGCCAGTGAGGAGATGATGATGTCGCGTTTGGGGATGACTGTGCCCAGTTTTTCCCGTTCACGAATCTGCAGGACCAGTTTTGCCATGGTGGACATGGTGTAGGGCAGCAATGTCGTCATGACAGCCAGGCTGATGATGAAGTTGAACGCACCAACCAGGCCACGGCTGTAGTTGGTCAGAACCAGCAGGGTGACCAGGACCGATGAGATGATGATGCCAAGGGCAGGGGTGCCGCGCTTGGAGATCTTGCCAAAGCTTTCCGGGAACAGGCCGTCACGGGCGGCAGGCATGGGGATCTGCGCGGTCATCAGGGTCCAGCCGTTCAGTGCGCCCAGGCAGGAGATGATGGCGGCAATACCAATGACGACGGTACCGGCCGGTCCCCACAGGATGGCTGCGGCATCGGCAAAGGGGGCCGTGGACTGTGCCAGATCAGCGGGTGAAATCAGTCCCATCAGGGAAATGGTGGCAATGATATACAGGACAGCCGCGAACAGTGTGCCCAGAACCGTCGCGCGGGGGATGGTTTTTTCCGGGTTGTGCACGTTCTCCGAAGGAACAGTCGCTGATTCAAGTCCCAGGAATGCCCACAGGCAGAGCGCTGCAGAACTGGTCAGTGCATTGAAGTTGCTGAGTTCACTGGTATTGATGGTGGTGAAGTGTTCGGGATTGATCTGGAAAATACCAAAGATGGCAATAGCCACAAGTGGCAGGGTTTTCAGGACGGTGGTGACCAGCTGGAACACGCCGACGGATTTGACGCCACGACAGTTAATCCAGGCCATGAACCAGATGGTGCCAACGGCGATTCCGGCGCCCAGCATGGGATTCTGGTTGATTTCCGGAATGAAGATGCCTAAGTAGCCGAGCATGGCGACCACGATGGCGGCATTGCCCGACCAGAGATCGATCCAGTATCCCCAGGCGATCAGAAAGCCCATGAATTTACCCAGTCCGGCACGGCAGTAGGCGTAAGGGCCGCCAGCAGAGGGGATCATTTGGCTGAGCCGGGCAAAAGTCAGTGCAAGGAGCAGGGCGCCGGCGCCAGTGAATAGCCAGCCGCCAATGCTGATGGGACCATAGGCGCCCAGGGAGGCGGGGAGTAGAAATATCCCTGAACCAATCATGTTTCCGACGACGAGGGCGGCACACATCCATACACCCAGTTTGCTTTTTTTGCCGTTCCCGGGCAGGCCTGCTGAGCCGTCTACTGTAGTCTCTATTGTCATCGATCAGCGTCTTTTTGGAAAAAGTGCCGATCATAATATGAATATGTTATTTAGGTATATATCCGTAATATTCCTTTGGAATATGTGGTGCATGCCTATTTACGCTGGTTTTGCATGCCCGAAGTGCCTAGTTTGATCGTAAAAAACAGGCCTGTCGCTTGCTGTCATGGGCAGGCCTGTCTATTTAATGGTCAACTGTTGTATAGGTGCCGGACTTCATCAGCAATAATGGCCAGCCCTTTTCTGACGGTTTCAGCGTCACGGGTGTAGGTGATGCGCAGGCATTCATGGCTGTGTTGCCAGTCACTCTCAATGCCGGGGAAGAAGTAATGCCCGGAAACGACCAGTACACCGCGCTTCTTGAGGCGTTCGTAAAGCTCCAGGCTGCTGATAGGCAGATCCTTGAACCATAACCACAGGAACATGGCGCCTTCCGGTTTATGCATATACCAGGGCAGATCCCCCATCAGCTCTTTGAGGTAACCGGTGGCCATTTCCATCCGTTCACGGTACCAGGGACGAATATGCTGGTTGCTCAGTGTCATGATGCTGTCATCACGCACCATGTCGAGTGCCAGCAAGGCGCCGCTGCTGTTTGGCGCCAGGCTGATGATGGCGTTCATATTCGTCATGGCCGTGATGACTTCCTCACTGGCGATGACAATTCCGGTGCGGGTGGCGGGGAGTCCCAGCTTTGACAGGCTCAGGCACAGGATGATGTGTTCATCCCAGTAAGGTGTTGCGTCGGTAAAGATCAGGTTCGGGAAAGGCAGGCCATAAGCGCCGTCAATGATCAGTGGAATATCATGCTGTTTGGCCAGTGCGTCCAGATGTTCAATTTCACCGTCAGTCAGGACGTTGCCGGTAGGATTGGTGGGCCTTGATACGCACAGGGCAGCCGTATCCCCGGTGAGATCCAGGGCATCGAAATTGACCCGATACTTAAAGGTATGCTCGTCGATAAACTCAAATTCGGGTTTTTCCGCCGTGAAGATATCCTGTTCAATACCGCTGTCGGCATAACCAATATATTCCGGTGCCATAGGCAGTTGAATGCGACGATGCAGGCCCTGGCTGTCCTTACCGGCAAACATGTTGAACAGCATGAAGAAGGCTGACTGGCTGCCGTGGGTCAGGCAGATGTTGCGCTCAGTCAGGTTCCAGCCAAAACGTCGTTTGAGCATCGCAGCCAGTTCCCGTAGAAAATCCTTTTCGCCTGCCGGTGGGTCGTAGGTGCCGACAAAACGCGTAAACTCTTTCTGGTTGTCGAGAATACGACTCAGACGTTGGCGGAATACCGCTTCTACCTCGGGCAGATGGGCAGGGTTGCCACCACCCATCATAATAATATCGTCGTTACCGGCCAGCGCGTTGCCCAGGTCATCCATCAGCGAGAGGATGCCTGAATGTCCCGTGAATTGTTCGCCAAAGGCGGAAAGCTTCATACCTACCTCATCTCTGCCGGTGAATGCGATGGCTGACTATATTACAACCTGATCCTGCTTTTGAGTACGGGCTTTTAAAGGGCTGAAGTGAATCCATCGTGTGTTGTGAAGGTGCGCCAGGAAAAGCTATATGGTACGATCATACATTATTAAAATAATTACAGTTTGATTGCAAACAGGACTCAGGATGCTCTGGTTGTTTGTTGCTGTTGTGGTACTCGTGGTAATTGTCTGGCCCAGAAGCCAGGGTAAACCCTACGATCATTATTTCTCGGCATTGAACCAGCTGGTGCGTCAGCAGATGCCAGGGCTAAGTTACCCCTGATGGTTGGTTGACCTATACTCCCTGAACCATCCGGCTATCAGGGGATGACTGTTATGAATTCCAGGCTCTTTCAAAATTTCATTGATGCGATTTCGTTATT
>MUIA01000279.1 GCA_002084115.1 Oceanospirillales bacterium LUC14_002_19_P2
TGGGGTTGCCGACATGTCTGATCCTTCAGAAGTTTTGATCTATACAAATCAATCGTCTTCTAAAGGCTATTTCTGTTGCAATCCCTCACTTTTCATCCGCCAACCTGTAAAAGCACCGGAAAAATCCTGATGATTGGACAACCCGCGATTAGACCATGGGGACTCCCGTTAGTCTATCGGGGTTGTTTATAGATCGGGGCTGATAAGACTGTCAGTCACTATTGTTTTTAATCGTACTGCGGAGCCAGTCAGAGAACGACGCAACCCTGGAATAGACACCGTATTTGTAAGGTTGTCCACATCCACTACCCCAGGAAACGATACCTGCCTGAACCGCGCGACCGCGATGTTTGATGATTAACGGACCACCGCTGTCTCCGTAGCAGGCATCTTTGCCACCATCGATATAGCCCGCACAGATTTCGTTCTCGGAAAGATCACCATTTTCACCGTTAAACATGGCGCAGAAGTACCAGGGGGCAATGGGTACATTTACTGTATGCATCACATTGGGCAGGCCTGCGCTTTCCTCATCCGTGGCGCCCCAGCCGGATACGGTGGCCATGGCGCCTTCGTAGCCGGATTCACGCATGGTGCGTTCGTCAGCGGGCGGCAGGTAGGGGATGTCTGTGATGGGTTCTTTCAATTTGATCAGGGCAATGTCCCCTTCACCTTCCCACCAGGTTGGCACAAAGATGGCGGCGGCTTCGGCATAAGCGCCCTGAGAGGTATCCGATAAATCCGTGACGCCAACCCGTATGTCCAGACTTTCAAGGGTAGCCGGGTCGTTGTCATAATCTTCCACGCAATGGGCTGCGGTCATCACCCACTGGGGCGCGACGAGGGAACCGCCACAAAAATGCTGTCCCATATCCTGCAGGGAGACTTGCCAAGGCTGGCTGTCATCGGCAATCGGTTGTCCTCCTTTGACCTTAAGCGCCTGAGCATCATCAATGCTATGGGCGGCAATAAACGGCGAAATCAGCAGGCTGAGTGACAGCAGTATTGAACGTGAATAGCGGTGAAATAATGTGTCCATTGCGATTTTGCTCTCCATCCCGGGAAATATCTGACTGTCTCCGAAAGGGACTGATGACAGCTATCTGTCTTAGTAAGACCACAAAATGTGTGCGTGGTTCCCTCGGATTTGATGGGCTGGATGCATCGCTCTGCTTCCGCTCATTCGGATATGTTTCTGGCTTGCATCAGGCTGGGTGATAGCGCATGCTCCGCGCTAACTCTAGGAACGATAAATACCATGTCTTCATGTTGTCTCTCAGGTCAAGACTGGCGACCGGCGCAGGCTCTGACCACGCCGGAAGAATGGCGTCCCTGGCTGCTGCACAGGGGGTCGTTGACCCTGAAACTTCAACAGGATTTTCCCGGTACTTTCAGGGTTGAGGTACTCCGGCATGACTGGGGGATTCCAAAGCTGGACGAACGCCAGGCTCTGGATCTCCATGACCGGACCCGCGCCAGCATCAGAGAAGTACTGCTGATCTGTAATGACCAGCCCAAGGTGTTTGCCCGCAGTATTTTGCCTGTGACGTCTCTGCAGGGAGGTAACCGGTGCCTGCTCCAGCTGAAAGACCGTCCATTAGGTGAGGTTTTGTTTGCTGACCCCAATCTTAAACGTGGGGAGATCGAAGTCTCATCATTGGTTGCCAGGACGTTTAATCGTTGTCTGCCATTTGATTACGATGATCAAACTTCGTGGGGGCGCCGTTCTGTTTTTTACCTCTCAGGCCAACCCCTTTTGGTCAGCGAGTTTTTCCTGCCTGACCCCTAAACGGTTGCAGCCCGCCGTGAGGACTTTTAGACTGCGGCGTAAATAATGTACAAATTCAGGGGATCCATGAAGGCGACGCTTACCCGCTATTTTCCTCGCCTCGAAGACTTTATCCGTCTCATGCGCCTGGACAAGCCCATTGGCACGTTACTGTTATTGTGGCCCACGTTCTGGGCGCTCTGGCTGTCGGCTGAAGGTGTGCCGAATCTCGGTGTGCTGGCGATATTTGTCGCAGGTGTTGTGCTTATGCGCAGTGCCGGCTGTGTCATCAATGATTACGCAGACCGTCGGTTTGATGGCCATGTGAAACGCACCTGCATGCGGCCGATCGTTACCGGAAAAATCGCCGAGAAAGAGGTGCTGGCCCTGTTTGCAGGACTGGTGCTGACATCCTTCATTCTGGTGTTGTTTACCAATCCACTGACAATTGGCCTGTCGTTTGGCGCATTGGGACTGGCGGTGATTTATCCCTTCATGAAGCGGCATACACACCTTCCCCAGGTGGTGCTGGGTGCGGCCTTTGGCTGGTCGATCCCGATGTCGTGGGCGGCCCAGACCGGTGAGCTGACGGCGATTACCTGGTTGCTGTTTACGGCCAATCTACTCTGGACGGTGGCCTACGATACCCAGTACGCCATGGTGGATCGGGATGACGATCTGCGCATCGGCATTAAATCAACGGCTATCCTTTTCGGTGAGCTGGATACGCTGATTAATGCTGTACTGCAGGCGCTGGCGCTGGTGGGACTGTGTTTTGTTGGGGCGCAACTGTCGCTGGGCTGGTTCTATTACGTGGGGCTGGTGGGCGCCGCCGGGCTGTTTGTCTATCAGTACCGTCTGACGCGTACCCGTGAACGGGATGGCTGTTTCACGGCATTCCTGAATAACCACTGGGTGGGTATGACAATATTTGCCGGTATTTTCGGTAACTACCTGATCAGTGGGTAGTCATGTATTGCTTAAAACCGGTTTCTACGTTTTCAGCTGGCTGTCATTTGTCTGTAACATTCAGCCGGTGTAATCCCTACTAAATAACTGGTGGTTCGTAGCCAGAAACAGGGAGACGGGACAGGGTAATGACAGGCAACAATATTCTGATCGTGGACGACGAAGCGCCTATTCGCGAAATGATCATGGTGGCGCTGGAGATGGCTGGTTACCATTGTCTGGAAGCGGAAAACTGCACCGATGCCCATGGCATTATTATCGACCAGCGGCCTGACCTCATACTGCTCGACTGGATGTTGCCCGGCGGCAGTGGTATTGAATTTGCCCGTCGCCTGAAGCGGGATGAGCTGACCGCCGACATCCCCGTCATCATGTTGACCGCCAAGTGTGAGGAAGACAACAAAATCCAGGGGCTGGAGACGGCGGATGATTACATCACCAAGCCTTTCTCTCCCCGTGAGCTGGTGGCACGGCTGAAAGCCGTTCTTCGCCGCGCCGGTACCGCTGACCAGAATGAGCCGATCGTGGTGGAAGGGGTGACGATGGATCCTGTCAGTCACCGGGTCACCATTGATGGCAACCCTTCCGACATGGGGCCGACCGAATACCGCCTCCTCCAGTTCTTCATGACCCACCAGGAACGGGCCTATACCCGGGGCCAGTTGCTTGATCATGTATGGGGCGGTAATGTCTACGTGGAAGAACGCACGGTTGACGTTCATATCCGCCGGTTGCGTAAGGCGCTGGGCAGTGAGTATGAGCGTTTGGTGCAGACTGTCAGGGGTACCGGGTACCGTTTTTCTACACGGGCCTGATCGTTTGAATCATAAGTCGAATTCCTGCATCCCGACTGGGGATGATCTAAAGGGATTGTCATCGTAAAGGGTTGATCCAACGTGAATCGTAACTGGCAGTCTGCTGTTGTCCGGCGGCTGGTGCTATTGCTGGGTGCCTGCCTGTTTCTGGGGCTGGTCACCGACCAGATTACCCTGTGTTTATTACTGGGGATATCCGGCTACCTGGTCTGGACCCTGATCCAGATGTTTCGCCTGGGTCGCTGGCTGGAAGCCAGTGAATTCTCTGAGCAGGAGCCCCCTACCAGCCGCGGCCTTTGGGGCGCTATTTTCGATAATATTTATCGCCTGCAACGTCGGCAGCAAAAATCCCGTCGTCGGTTACAAGCCGTTATTGATCGGGTGCAGGCGTCCACTGGTGCGCTCAGTGACGCGATTGTCATGGTTAACAGCCATGGCTGCATTGAATGGTGGAACCCGGCCGCAGAACAGTTACTGGGTTTTCGTTCCCCTGAAGACCAGGGACAGCACATTACCAATCTGATCCGTGATCCCCGGTTTATCCGTTATTTTGAACAGAACTCCTATAGTGAACCGCTGGAACTTCCTTCTCCGGTTATTGAGAACATCCGGCTGCAATATTCCATTACGCTTTACGGAACAAATAACCGGCTTGTGGTTGTGCGTAATATCACCCGCCTGCATCAGCTTGAGGTGATGCGGAAAGATTTCGTCGCTAATGTGTCCCATGAACTACGTACACCATTAACGGTGATTAACGGCTACCTGGAAACCATGCAGGATGGTCTGGCATTGATGCCGGACAAGGCGCCGCCAGTCTGGAAGCGCGCGTTGACGCAGATGCTGACCCAAGCGGAACGGATGCAGAACATTATCAGTGATCTATTGACCCTGTCACGACTTGAAACCTCTGACAACCAGGTTGACCAGGCGTCTGTGAATATTCATGAATTGTTGGATGTCGTCGTGAATGATGCCGTGGCATACAGTGATGGCAAACACCGGGTAAAACTTGAGTGCCCAGACCATGCCTGTTTGACCGGAAACCGGGAAGAGTTGCGCAGTGCCTTTTCCAATCTGGTCTACAACGCCGTGAAGTACACGCCAGAGGGTGGCGCTATCAAGGTTCGCTGGCTGGAGAATAGCTATGGTGCCACGCTGCAGGTAAAGGATAACGGCATCGGTATTGATCCACAGCACCTACCCAGGTTGACGGAACGTTTTTACCGGGTGGACAAGGGGCGTCATTCACAAACCGGTGGGACTGGCCTGGGCTTAGCTATCGTCAAACATGTGTTGCTGCGTCACGATGCGGTGCTGGATGTCTCCAGTAAACCAGGCAAGGGCAGCACGTTTTCCTGCCGCTTTCCTGCCGTGAGACGGGAATGTTGTTGATGACGCTTATCCAGCGTTGACCCTTTCTCAACCGAGCGACTTGCCATATGACGATTATGTGCCATCTTCTTTTGGCAAATGTCGTTTATCTTGCAGTACTTTGTTGCCAGCTGTTTTCACCGTTAGAAGACCTGCCTGGCAATGGGGACTTTCCCTGTCATACCGCCCATCCTGATGAGTATCACCATGAAAACGGAATGTTTAACGGGTCTCCTGTTAGGTGCGGTCGCGTTGTCATTACCGGCCTGTGCATCGACACCCCAGGAAAAAAACTTTCAGCTTAACAGCCAGGATATTTCACCGCTACGCATGATGGCCAATAAACAGGAATACAACAGCTTTGGCTGCAATGGCAGTAATGTGTCGCCTGCTATCAGCTGGACGGGAGCACCTCCCGGCACGAAAAGTTTTGCGTTGATGGTGTATGACCCTAATGCACCGACAGGCAGTGGTTTCTGGCAGTGGCAGATGATCAATATTCCTGCCAGCGAGACGTCGCTAAAAGAAGGTGCGGGTGACGTTAACAGAAAGGTTGCGCCTAAAGGCGCTGTACAGATGCGAAACGACTATGGTTTTTATGGCTATGGCGGCCCCTGTCCACCACAAGGTAGTGTGCACCTTTATGAGTTTGTCTTGCACGCACTTGATGTGGATAAAGTCAGCGTTCCCAAGGATGCTTCCGGTGCGCTTACCGGATACGTCGTGAATGCCCATACCATCGATACAGCGACAATAACCGCACCTTTTGCCCGCGGTCTGTAATGCACTGATGCATAGTTTGTTATGTCATCATGCTTGCAGGCTGGCAGCACCTCGCCAGAGGGATGGCGCAAGTGGCAATGTGTCGTCTGTGGATTTATTTATGATGAGGCAGAAGGGGGGCCGGACGATGCCATCGCGCCGGGCACGCGCTGGGAGGATGTGCCAGAGGACTGGTTGTGCCCGGATTGCGGTACCGGCAAACAGGATTTTGAGATGAAGCCGATTTTGTAAAGAAAAAATCAAAATCCCATATATCGAGTCATGGGTTTCACTGACAAACTATCTGTTGTGCTTTTTCTGCTTGTGCTTCGAGAAATTGACAGTTATTCCAGAGAATAGAGGGCTTCAGGGTATTGCCCTGCAGTAGTGGACTGTTTTAAGGTTGAGTTCTGCACCACAACACACGGTGTCAGGCAGCTTTCTCTCCGGGTACAGGAATTGGCCCGGTATGGAAAACCCAAAAGAAGAAAAAATACTCCAAGGAGTCGAGAGGGAAAAATATGCGCAAACCAGACCTTGTTGATGCTATCGCTGACCGTACTGATCTCACCAAAGATAAAGCCACTGATGCTCTGAACGTTCTCCTTGATGAAATTACCAAGGCGCTTGAGCGTAAGGAATCAGTGAATCTGATTGGCTTTGGTTCCTTCGAATCCCGTGAGCGTGGTGCTCGCATGGGTAAGAACCCACAGACCGGCGAACCTATCCAGATCAAGGCCAGCACGACTGTTGGCTTCAAGCCCGGCAAGGCGCTCAAGGAAGCAGTAAACGACTGATTACGGTTATCTGGCCGGCCATAAGCCGGCCAGTATGTCGTCTTGTCACTGACCCTTGATGTTCACCCTCATACTATCCCTGCCACTGTACATATCGTTGTCACTCGCTAGAATGCCTCGGCTGAATCAGGAAACACCCACGGGGGAGTCTTAGAATGAAATTTCGCTTGCTGCTTTGGGCGCTGGGCTTGTTAATGGCACGCGCCAGCCGCACTAACCCGGATTTCCGGAAAAAGCTGGAAGACAAAGACCTGGTATTTCAGATTACCAGTGATGATGGCGTTGCCCGCCATTACATTGTGAAGGATGAGCGTGTCCGCGCACTGAGTGGTTCCGTGGATTCCCTGGCGTTTGCCATCAATTTCACCTCTGCAGAGAAAGGGCTGAAGGCGTTGACGGCCAAGAATGCTCAGGTTGCCTTCATGCAAGGTATTCAGGACAGGAATATTGTTATCCAGGGTAACCCTGCGTTGGTCATGTGGTTCCAGTCACTGACCAAGTACCTGAAGCCCGGGAAAAAGAAAAAATCGAAAAGCGCAGAATCGAAAAAAGCGGCTTGATGGGTTGTTGCCTGCTGCGGTGAAAACCGATTGACAGGCAAAGGCTGGTTTTATACCTTCATCGTCGATTGACGATGAAGGGTTGGATGGCCATGACACAACAATGTCTGAGTAGTCTTAACGATATTGCCGTGGATGAGGCACGGGAACAGACATTGGCCGCCTGTGCCAAAGCTCTGGCACACCCCGCCAGGATACGGTTGCTGCGGATTCTCACTATCAGTGACAGTTGTCTTGGCAACGATCTCGTGGAACAGCTGGGGCTGGCCCAGTCAACGGTGTCTGAGCATTTGCGCATCTTGCGGGAAGCCGGTTTTATCCATGCGGAAGTACAGCATCCGCGAACCTGTTTTTCATTGAACACTGAGGCAGTGGCGCAGTTCCGGGCATTGCTTGTTTACCTGTAAATCCGATGACCCTGTACCTGGACCGATCCGGTTCCGGGTATTTTTTAGTATTCCTTAATCGTTATTCGTCGATTAACGTAGATGGGGTTCAAGTTATGAAGAATATTCTGGTTTTATGTACAGGCAACTCTTGCCGTAGTGTCATCGGTGAAGCATTAGTTAACCATCTCGGTGGGACGCGATTCACTGGCTACAGTGCGGGCAGCCAACCAACGGGGCAGGTGAACTCCGGTGCATTATCTGTTTTACAGCAGCATGGTGTAGACACCTCCGGACTCAGCAGTAAAGGTCTCGAGGTGTTTACTGAAACGCCCATTGACCTGGTCATCACAGTTTGTGACAACGCGGCGGCAGAGGCTTGCCCGATATTTCCCGGTAATACACTGAAAGTGCACTGGGGATTACCCGATCCGGCAGGGGCGACAGGTGACCAGGAAACCATCAGTGCAGCGTTTGAAATGACTTTCCAGCAACTGGAACAACGGATCAGTGCATTAATTGCACTACCGGACGATCTGTCTGACAGCGAATGGCTGGGTGCTCTCGCACAGATTCACGAACACTCAATATAGGAGACATGACATGGGTATATTTGAGCGTTACCTGAGTATCTGGGTTGGTCTTGGCATGTTGGCCGGTATTGTGGGTGGATCAATCTTTCCGACACAGTTTGCCTGGCTTGGGGAGCTGGAATACGCCAGTATCAATTTCCCTATCGCTGTGCTGATCTGGCTGATGATCTACCCGATGATGATGCAGGTGGACTTTGCCTCGGTGAAAAATGTCCATCGTCGTCCCAGAGGCTTGGTGATTACCCTGACGGTGAACTGGTTGATCAAACCCTTCACCATGGCGTTATTGGCCGTTCTATTCATGCGGCATATTTTCTCTGCCTGGATTCCTGCAGAGCTGGGTGAACAGTATATCGCCGGTATGATTCTGCTGGGTGTTGCGCCATGTACGGCGATGGTGTTTGTCTGGAGTCAACTGACCAAAGGTGATCCGAACTACACTCTGGTACAGGTGGCTGTGAATGATCTGGTGATGATTATTGCATTTGCGCCTATTGCCGCATTCCTTCTGGGGGTTACGGATGTCTTTGTACCTTGGGACACACTGTTGCTGTCGGTTTCATTGTTTGTTGTTATCCCGCTACTGGCTGGTTGGTTGACGCGTAAGATTCTACGTTCTGAGTCAGCTCTGCAGATGCTGGGTGCGAAACTGAAACCGCTGTCTATCGTCGGGTTAGTGGGCACTGTTATTCTGTTGTTTGGTTTCCAGGCAGAAAAAATCCTTAGCAATCCGCTGGATATTGTGATGATCGCCATTCCACTGTTGCTGCAGACTTACCTGATTTTTGCTATTGCCTATGTCTGGATGAGGAAGTGGAAACAGCCTCATTGCATTGCAGCACCTGGCGGGATGATTGGTGCGTCCAACTTCTTTGAGCTGGCGGTGGCTGTAGCAATCAGTCTGTTTGGTTTGAGTTCAGGGGCTGCTTTGGCAACCGTTGTGGGTGTTCTGGTTGAAGTGCCGGTGATGCTATCTCTTGTTGCGTATGCAAATCGAACGCGAGGACAATTTTCAGCCATACGCAATTAACCATCAGTCGCAATGTATTGTTGTGCTCGTATTACTGGGTTACCCGTACATTGATCCACCTAAAAAGTGCGCGCTGAGTTGGTCTCGTTCGATAAACTTCAGCGCGCTGCTGAGATTGCCAGATACTTCTTTTGGGGTTTTGCTGCCTATTACTTTAAGAGTCCTTATCTCAGCACGTTGTTCGCCATAAGGGTCTAGCAAAAACAAACCAGGGATTTGGGTGCCGTCATCCAGAATTTTCGATCCTTTATCAAGAACAACATACATATGATGAGGCTTGAACCCCTGCAATAGGGAGGCTTTGGGAAAATGTTGTATAGCCTTTGTTCCGATAACAGCTGAACCTCCGCCGCTGACATGTTGTTCAAGTCTTTGCAGGTTTTCTTCCGTTAGATCTAAGAGAAAGGAAATCGGTGCATCATCAGCGTCTTGATCAGGGGATTGGCGAGGTAATACTGCATAGGCAAGTATAGTGGACCCCAAAAACTGGACAGTCAGCTAAGTTAAGTTTTCTGGTTGCAATATGACCCTCAGGAGGGAGTCATGGCAGCAAAAAGAAAACGGCATGCCCCGGAATTCAAGGCAC
>MUIA01000185.1 GCA_002084115.1 Oceanospirillales bacterium LUC14_002_19_P2
AGGGAACCGTCGGACACCCGTGGCAGGCCGGGGCCAAAACGACCGTCGAAACCCTTGAAGGTGTGTTCGTCCTTGATCTCGCCCTCGATCTTCTTCCAGTCCACACCGAACGGCGGATTGGAGAGCATGTAGTCGAACTGGTCGGTCACCAGCTGGTCGTTGGACAGGGTGTTGCCCAGTTTGATCCGGCTGACATCCTGACCCTTGATCAGCATATCGGCTTTACAGATGGCGTAGGATTCCGGGTTCAGTTCCTGGCCAAAGGCGCGCATCACCGCTTTCGGGTTCAGGTCGTACACGTATTCCATGCCGGAGGACAGGAAGCCGCCGGTACCCGCTGTCGGGTCATAGATGGTACGGATGATGCCTTCCTTCGTCAGGGCTTCGTCGTCTTCCATAAACACCAGCGAGGTGGTGAGGCGCACGATATCCCGTGGGGTAAAGTGTTCACCGGCCGTCTCGTTCGAGCCTTCCGCAAACCGGCGGATCAGTTCTTCAAACACCAGGCCCATATCGTGGTTGGAGATTTTGGCCGGGCTGAGATTGGTATTGGCGAACTTGCCCACCACCTTGTACAACAGGTTGGCTTCTTTCAGGGCGCCGATAAATTCATCGAACCGGAAATGCTCGAAGATTTCCCGTGCATCTTTGGAGAAACACTGGATGTAGGTTTCCAGGTTGGACTTGATATCCCCCTGGCCCAGCTTCGACAGGTTCATGGGCGAGGTGTTGTAAAACGACAGGCCAGAGGTTGCTCGCAGCAACATCTTCTCCATACCGTCTTCCGGCAGGTTCATCGCCTTCACTTTTTCATACTGGGCCAATACTGCGTCTTTGGACGGTTCCAGCACGCACTCCAGCCGCCGCAGCAAGGTGAAGGGCAGGATGATGCGACCGTATTGGGACTGCTTGAAATCCCCACGCAGCAGGTCGGCGACGGACCAGATAAAGGCAGCGAGGTTATTGTGCGATTGAGTATTGGGCATGATTCTTTTATGTCGAAATAAGGGGAAAGGTAGTGTTTCTACCGAATGAGAGCGATGTTTTCTTCTGCATATTGGCTGGTGGCTCAGCCTTTTCGCAGGGACGCTACCGCCCGAGGATTTGACCTGGGTCTTGAAGACCCGGTGAAGCAGGGTTCCCGGTAGCTTTAATGTGTCGTATATAGGCGATGTCTAATGGCGGACAATGTAACCACAAAATGGCTTAGCTGACTATTCGCACAGGAAGGGCTTGTTTATGTAAAAACGGTCAACAAAATGCGTTGATTCGGCGACGCATCTGGCAATAATACCCGTCAGTTTCCCTCTATCTTCGAGCAGTCTGAATTTCATGCGTCCCGCAGCTATACGCCTTTTCCTCGCCAATGGCAGCCCGACCGGGTTGCGTACCGCTGAATTGTCCAATTGGAATGGCAAGGGGGTGACCTGCCCCCGTAGTGAGTTCAAGGATTTTCTGGCCCGTGAAGAGCTGGAACAACCGGGCATCTATCTCTTGACCGGTGTTGATCCGGAAACCGATGAACCGGCAATCTACATTGGCGAGGCTGAGCATCTGCGTAAACGATTGGCGACCGGTCACAAGCATGTGAGCCAGGATTTCTGGAATACCATCACCATCTTCATCAGCCAGAACGATTACATGACCAAGGCCCATGTGAAATACATCGAAGGTCGTTTGATCGAGATGGCCCGGGCGACCGGACGGGCAAAGCTGGAAAATTCAGTGTCCAGTGGTGCAAAACTGTCGGAAGCGGATACGGCTGAGATGGAAGGCTTTATCGAATACATGATGCAGTTGTTGCCCGTTCTTGGCGTCACGCATTTTACGCCAGTACGACAGCCAGCCCGAAAACAACCCGGCATAGTTGAAAGAGCAGAAGACACAACGCTTTATTACCGCATCAAGCAGCTGACCGCTACCGGCCAGCGCACGGAGCAGGGGTTTGTTGTTTACTCAGGCTCTGAGGCGGTATCTGAATTGAAGCCTTCCTGCAGTAATGGCATCCGGGAGCTGAGAGAAAAGCTGATCAACAATGGGGTCTTGAATAAGACGGATTCCGGCTACCTGTTTACCGCTGATCATGAGTTCGGCAGCCCCAGTACAGCCGGTGCCATTATTTGTGGTGGTAGTACGAATGGGCTTACGGCCTGGAAGAATGCTTCAGGGGTTACATTGAAAGCGCTGGAGAATGAGGATTAGCACTAACCTCAAAACTGAGGTAGATGATCACTTACCCCCTTAAAATAAATCTGCACCTGTCGTTACTGATAGATCTTCAGATTCTGGCTAAGGGGAATACTATAACCTTTTTAATAGTGCGGGAAAGGGGGGGGAGGGGGTTAGCTGCTTAGATTCATTAACATAAATGACAGTGGTTCTTACAGCAGCATGAGGAATGGCTCTGCTGGAGCTGGTGGACTAATTCAGCAGGATGGAGCCCCATTTAGCCTTATTAGCCACCATTTTTAGGTTTTGGGGTCCACGAAATTGGACCCCAAAACTGTTACTCTTCGTCTAAGTCTCTGATTTCATTCTCAAAACCACCCGCCTGAAACTCATACCACATCACGTTGATGATGCCGAAGGAGCAGGCCAGCAGAACGCCGAGAATCCAGGAAAAGTACCACATAACGTTATTCTCCTCGTCTGCGCTCAGTACAGTGAATGGCTGTTGTCTTCAATGTGCTGCACGCTGATACGGCCCCACATCTTGTAGAAACACCAGATGGTGTAACCCAGCACGATTGGTACGAAAACCGCAGCCACAAAGCTCATGATGCCCAGGGTCAGGTAGCTGGAGGTGGCATCCCAGACGGTCAGGCTGACAGCCGGGTTACTGCTGGAGGGCAGGATGAACGGAAACAGAGAAGCACCCGCTGTTGTGATGATGCCCAGCTGGCAGAGGGAGCTGCTGATAAACGTCAGTGAAGGCTTACGACCTGCCAGCAGGATAACACCGATGGCACCCAGGAAGCCGAGTACCGGCGCAAGCAGAGTGATCGGGTACTTGCTGTAGTTAGCCAACCAGCGACCGCTTTCAACGACAACAACCGTTTTGTGAAGCGGGTTAGAAGCGGCATTGCCATCAATCACGCTGGTGATTTCAAAACCAGGGATATGGGCAACCCAGAAGCCGACTACGGCGAAAGAAACAATCACGACAATGGCCAGACGACGGGCAGCGATCACTGCACGTTTCTCAACACCACCTTCAGTGCGCAGGCCGAGCCAGCAGGCACCCTGCATCAGGATCATGGTCAGGCTGACCACGCCGCACAGCAATGCGAACGGGTTGAGCAGGCTCCAGAAGGAACCGTTCAAGGTGGAGCGGAGGTAGGTGTCCAGATTGAAGTCGTAGCCCTGGAACAGGTTGCCGAACGCCACGCCGAATACCAGGGCCGGCACGGTACCGCTGATGAACAGGCCGAGGTCACACCACTTGCGCTGGTGTGGCTCAACCTTAGCGCGGTATTCAAACGCAATGGGGCGCATCAGCAGGGCAAACAGCACCAGCACCATGGCCCAGTAGAAACCGGAAAACGCAGCGGCGTATACCATCGGCCATGCAGCGAAAATCGCGCCGCCGGCGGTGATGAACCACACTTGGTTACCGTCCCAGTGCGGGGCGACCGCGTTGACGATCACACGACGCTCGTTGTCGTTCTTGCCCAGGAAGGGCAGCAGGCCGGCGGAGCCCAGGTCGTAGCCGTCGGTGATGGCAAAGCCGATCAGCAGTACGCCGACCAGTACCCACCACAGGAGTTTTAACATTTCATATTCGATCATCTTCCATCCTCCCGTCAGTGAGTGCTCATGCCGGCTGGCAGTTCAGCCTGTTTTTCAAAATGGTAACGGCCGGTGTGCAGGCTGCTCGGGCCAAGACGGGCGTACTTGATCATCAGGTAGCATTCGACCACCGCGAAAATACCGTAGAACAGGGTAAAGCCGGCAATACTCATATAGAGATCGGTCGCGGTCAGGCTGGACGCGGACAGTGAGGTCGGCAGCATACCGGCGACAGTCCATGGCTGACGGCCGAATTCGGCAACAAACCAGCCCATTTCACAGGCAATCCAGGGGGCAGGCAGTGACCAGAGGACGATCTTCAGGAAGCGCTTGCTCTGGTATTCCGTACGGCGCGCTGTCTTGATGAAGGCGGTCACGAAGATCAGCAGCATGAAGAAGCCGAGGCCGACCATGATCCGGAACGCGAAGAAGAGCGGGGCGACCTGCGGGATGGTGTCTTCCGCCGCCAGCTTGATCTGGGCGTCGGTAGCATCCACTACGTTGGGGGTGTAGCGGGTCAGCAACAAGCCGTAGCCCAGGGTGTCTTCCACTTCCTTGAACTGTTCGCGGATTTCTGGGGTATCGTTACCGGCTTTCAGCTCTTCGAGCAGACGATAGGCTTCCATACCGTCACGGATGCTGGCTTCATTTCGAACCAGCAGATCCTTGATACCGGGTACTTCTTCGGTCAGCGTACGGGTGGCGATAATGCCCATGACCCAGGGAATCTTGACGGCGTAATCGGTGCGCATCTCTTCCTGGTTCGGCAGGCCGATGGCGGTGAACGGCGCCGGGGCTTCATAAGTGTCCCACTCTGCTTCGATGGCGGCCAGTTTCACTTGCTGTACGTCGCCCAGCGTGTAGCCGGATTCGTCACCCAGCAGGATAACGGACATGATGGACGCCAAGCCGAAACCGGCAGCTACCGCAAAAGAGCGACGGGCAAACGGAACATCCCGGTCGTTCAGCATGTAGTAAGCGCTGATCGCCAGGACAAAGATGGCGGCGGTGGTATAACCGGCGGCCACGGTATGGATGAACTTGACCTGCGCGTCCGGGTTGAAGAATAACTCGCCGAAGCTGGTCATCTCCATGCGCATGGTTTCAAAGTTGAACTCGGCGCCGACAGGATTCTGCATCCAGGCGTTGGCCACCAGGATCCAGAGGGCGGAGAGGTTGGAGCCGATCGCGACCAGCCAGGTGCAGCCCAGGTGCTGAACCTTAGTCATGCGATCCCAGCCGAAGAAGAACATCCCGACGAAGGTGGATTCCAGGAAGAAGGCCATTAAACCTTCAATGGCCAGCGGCGCACCGAAAATATCTCCTACATAGTGTGAGTAGTAGGACCAGTTGGTGCCAAACTGGAATTCCATGGTCAGACCGGTGGCGACGCCCAAGGCAAAGTTGATGCCGAAGAGCTTGCCCCAGAACTTGGTCATGTCTTTATAGATCTGCTTGCCGGTCATGACATAGACCGACTCCATGATGGCCAGCATGAAGCTCATGCCAAGGGTCAGGGGAACAAACAGGAAATGGTACATCGCAGTCAAAGCAAACTGCAGACGCGAGAGGTCTATTACTTCGTTCGGGATCATTCTATCCTCGCTGGTCTGGCTGGGGGGAAAAGTGCCTGCACCGCCCGTTCTCAGGAGACCTTTCCCGTTGTATTCAGAACGACAGTTTCCCTGCGTCGCCACAGCATTCCGGCTGCTGGCCAGATGGCTGTAATACACTCCCGGTACCAGGATGAAGCGGTGCAATCTACGGAGCTATTACATACCTAGACTGGCAGCGCGATTATAGGTGTCCTGTTCGTCCGAAAGTTGATCTGGGTCAACATTTCTGCCTTGTATCAGTCATTTTGTTGAATAATTCAACTGCGCTTTAATGTGTACCCGTTTGACCGTCTCTCAGGTGTGAAGTTCCAGGGTACGCCGCGCGTTAAGGCATCCACCCGGACGGGTGGAATTTATAGAGGCTGATCTGCCAGCTTTTATGGACGTCCGGTATTTCAATCGGCGACCGGTTCAGGCGCGTCTGCTGGTTACTGGCCGGTGCTTCGTGTTCGGCGATAAACTCCAGCCGCTCGTGGTTGGCCTGGTAGGTGTTGACCAGAAAATCCATCGTCCCGCGGGTCAACGGTACCCGGTAGTAACGGATCAGGTTCTGCGCCAGCCGTTCCGCCATGGCTGCGAGGCTAACATCCACCGCATTCGCCATCGCCTTGCCGACCGAGGCCTTGATCATCGGGCTCATACCCGGTTCGATCGCCCCAAGGCTGGTGGCCGGAGTGCTGTCGATGGCCCGTTGAATAGCCGGGTTGTTTAGTTCAATACTGTGGCCGAGGATCACGGCAATCTCCGCCGCCAGTTCCCGAGCACGGGACTGGGTCAACCGCTTCTCGCTGCTGCTGCGGGTATGATCCATGCTGCGGTCGCTGGTGCGGCGGATACGGTTGTCTTCCAGCAGCTGCGCCAGTTGGCGTGCCACCTTGATTTTATCGTCATCATCCAGAGCGATACTTTGCTCCGAGATTTTCAGGGAGCGCCTGACCTTGTCGCCCCTGGTCTCTTCATATTGCTTACTACGCAGCTGCCAGACCTTCAGTGCACGACTGAAACGTCGGCTCTCGCGGCTGAGTTTCTGCTGGGCGTTGAAGGCGCGTTCATACAGGTCAATGGCTTTGTCCAGCTGCGAGGCCTTGATTTGCAGTGCCATCAGCTGTTTGCCCGTGTTGTTGGTAATGCGCCGGCACTCGGTCACCTGGCGGGTCAGGCTGTCCATGGCGTCCAGGGTAACTGTCAGCAGGTGCTGCGGGCTGAGCCCCGGGGCTGCATTGATATCTTCCCGTGGCTCAATATAGTTCAGATACGTCGCCAGCGCGCGCAAACGGCTATTGACCCGTGCCCGTGCCAGTCGATAGTTGGTACGTTCTTTTTCAAGGCTGTCCATGGAACGGGCGAGGTTCCAGTCACCGCTGTATTCGTATTTCAGGTATCGGATGCGGCGTCCACAGATCAACTCGAAGCAGAGTGTCAGCAGCTCTTCCACGTCGTGCAGGGTCATCAGGTTTTCATTGTCCTGCTCGATGGCTGACAGGATGCGCTCCAGGAACATCTCTTCCCGTGGCGACCCCTGTCGTACGCTGGGTACCCGACCGGTCAGGCGCTGGCGCATGGCCTCGGCAATGCGGGGGTGGGTCTGGCGCAATTCATCGTAGGCGTTTTCTGCAGGTTCCCGGATGTTGTGGATGATGTCCTGCATCCGGTTGTAGAGGCCTGCGCGACGAAACAGCTCAATGTGTTCCGCCTGACGTGCCAGTTGTGCATTGCCGGTCAGGTCTTCAATCGCCAGGGCGACCCAGGCGGGGCCGAGGTCGAGCTTGCTCAGGATGATGCCCGCTGATTCGATCCGTCGGCTCTCTTCGCCCATGTTCTCCAGGCGCAGGTCGCGCACCATATAGAGCAGTTCGGGCAGGCACTCGATGACCTCCAGCAGGTTTTTCTCGTCCCGTTTTTTCCTGGTGGCCGTGGGTGGTGTTGTAGATCAGCTTGGTGGCGATACCGAGCAGGCCGGCAATCAGGGCATAGGCCAGGAAGTAGATCGCCCGATCCAGCGGCGGGAAGGTCCCATACCCAATGTAATAAGCGCTGGAGGCGGTAATGAATGTGACGGGGCCTGCGGTCCAGGCCAGCATCAGGAAGGTGATACCCCAGGGTTCTTTATGAGGCGCTGTGCGGATTTTGTCGAGCAGCCCCTGTCCACGGGCTTCCATGGCCAGTGTGTCTGCTGAGCGGTTGGTGTCGTGTTTGTTTTTTCGTACCGGCCACATGGGTTTTTCTGGTCGTTTTTACTGCCGGGTGAGCGGCGAAAAGGTGCGTGCAGGCAGGTCGCGCCAAGATTTCTTCTGGCTCTCATTGTATAGGGGGTGGCGCGGGTTCCCATATGTATTAATACGGTCAATCCGCGCTGGGCGGCATGTTGCAGACGGTTATATCAGTGACTGTGTTTCAGGTTCGGAATGCCTGACCCGGTTTCGGCCGTCTGATTTGGCCCGGTATAACGCCCGGTCGGCTGAATCAAGCAGACGATCAAGGTTGTAGCCGCAGTGTTCAGTACTGGACAGGCCAATACTGAGGGTGACTTTTTCTGATTCCAGTTCCTCAAACTTGAGAGCTAACAGGCCTGTGCGGATGCGCTCGGCGATTTGCTCGGTCCTTGCCGGTGTAGCGTGGGGAATCAGGGCGACAAATTCCTCTCCACCCATGCGGGCAAGCAGGTCGCGGCTGCGCAGGTTGTCGCGACAGACGTCAGCAAACATCTGTAATACCTTGTCGCCGAAGGCATGGCCATAGGTGTCATTCAGCGGTTTGAAGTGATCGATGTCCATGTATAACAGTGTGGCGGGTTTGGTTTCCTGTTGCAGACGCTTCAGCATGGCGGTGGCATCACGCTGAAAGGCTCGGCGGTTGCACATGCCGGTCAGGTCATCCAGATCCGCTTCACGACGCAGTTCGTCATAACGCTTGCTGGCCTGGAACAGGGTGCGGGTATGGGAGGCGATATCGCTGGCAAGTTGAAGTTGATCTTTGTCCAGCGGCGTCTTGTCGTGTTGGCGCAGTAACACGACAGTCCATGTATGACTGGATTCCCAGAGTACTGGAATAATACTGAACGAGGCGGCCTGATGGTGGCCATACTGCATTTGCAAGGTCGCTTCTTCAGCAGAGCGGGCGATGTTGCCCAGTAATGTCAGACGTCCGTCCACGAGCTGCTCAAAAACAACTTTTTGCTGGCCACTCAGGCCAATCACCGATATCTGGTTGTTTCTGATATGCAGCAGGGCGCAGGTGTTAATCGGTAACAGGCTGTTCAGCGTGGCGAGCAGGCGAGAGCCTATGGCTTCCTCGTCCATGCCGTTGAGGTTGTCCAGATAGTGTTTGACAGCGTCATTGTAAATCCGGCGGTGGCGGTAATGTCGCTGAAGGCTATTTTCCATAAGCGCATAGTTTTGCTGGTAAGTGCGATACAGGGTGGTGGTGTAGGCAGGCAGCGCCAGGCTGAAGGCGATTGCTTGGACAACCAGTGCTGGAAAATACGCCCAGCGCAACACGTCGTTGGTATACCCTTCAATAGCTAACAGGCTGGCAAGGCTTCCCAGGCTGATGACCAGCCATCCCATGAAAAAGAACGATGTATTGCTGTGTGCCTTCCTGACAAGGATCAGGCTGGATGTACTCAGTGCGATAAAGGTGATTGCCAGCACTCCGTGGAATAGTATCGTCAGCGGCTGGTCCAGAGATGTTAGATTCAGAAGGCAGCTGCCTGCTATTAGTAGCAGAGTGGAATAAAGTGTACGACAAGCAACGTATATTAGGTGCGATTCCTCTTTGACCGGAACCAGGGACAACATAAAACGAATCGCAAATGCGGCGGCAATGGCAGCGAAAAACAGGGGTTGTTGATTGGCCCAGCCTTCTAAGATGAATGCTGGCAAGTCAAGTCGCGAGGCGTCGTGGGATACCAGATAAAGCAGGGTGGCACCCGTATAAATGGCAAAGAACAGGTAGCTGGACTTGCGGGCACGAATGAAGATACAGATGTTGAAAATCATCAACGCCAGCAGCATACCCAGCGAGAGCGTCAATACCTGTTCGGTGAATGGCGTCATTACGGGTGACGGATCTGCCAGTAGCGTACCGCCTGAGTAATCCAGCGCTAATGCTGGTGCTGATAACAAGCAGGCAATGACGGACAGTAATGCCGTTGGCATTCGAAGCTTATGTGAAAGCACAGTGTTTGTTCGGGTAATACACATCCTTGATGTAACCCCTGTTCTCAGTATTTATTGTTGTGAAAAGGGTCTCATGCCATGAGCAATCCTCAGGCCAATTATCGTAACGTTGTTGTAGTGTCGCTTACAATGCCTTGAGGCTACGTGTGTCGTGTATAGTAGGGGAACTCTTGCCATGGTGATCTGTACAGGTTTGACCTGGTGCGACAAGGGATGCGTTCAAAAGTGTCACAAATGGTCACCTCTTATGTTATGTATATCGCTTGCCATTGGCGTTATGAAAAGCCACTGTTGGCACAACGATTGGCAAGGTTAACTCGACAACTAGCGGCTATAGCATGACGCTGTCGTATTGGTGGGCCTCAGGGGAAACAACGGATTTTCTGTACGGAATCGGAAACGAGGTTGTGTTGGCCGACCTGATTGATATCCCGCTCTCCCAGCATGCCCATGGTCAGCGTTAGCTCGTTCCGGATGATCTCCAGTGTTTTGGTAACGCCAGCTTCACCGCAGGCTCCCAGTCCGTAGATATAGGCTCGGCCTATATGTACACCTTTGGCGCCAAGGGCGATGGCTTTGAGCACGTCCTGTCCTGAGCGAATGCCACCATCCAGATGAACTTCCACCTTTCCGTCGGCAGCCTCAAGGATTGATGGCAAAACGCTGATCGTGGACGGTGCGCCGTCCAACTGGCGACCTCCGTGGTTGGACACCACAATGATGTCCGCACCGGCGTCGATGGCTTTCGGTACATCCTCCGGATCAAGAATACCTTTCACTATAAGTAGGCCGTTCCAGCGGGCGCGAATCCATGTCAGGTCGTTCCAGCTAAATGCGGCGTCAAACTGTTCCGTAATCCAGCTGGTCAGTGAGCTGAGGTCAGAGACTCCTTTGGTATGGCCTACCACGTTGCCAAAGCTTCGCCGGCTTGTCCCCATGATTTCAAGACACCAACGGGGGCGAGTGATGAACTGGAATAGCGTTGATGGGGTGATCCTGGGCGGTGCACGCAGGTTGTTCCGGGTATCTTTATGCCGTTGACCCAGAATTGTCAGGTCAAGGGTCACCACCAGTGTTTTGCAGCTTGCCGCCATGGCACGCTCAAGTAGACGTTCACTGAAAGACCGGTCTTTCAAAATATAGAGTTGGAACCAGAAGGGTTTTGACGTATGGGCCGCGACATCCTCGATGGAGCAGATGCTCATGGTGGAGAGTATGAAGGGGACGCCGAATGCTTCGGCTGCCCTGGCCGCCAGAATCTCACCATCAGCATGTTGCATGCCGGCGATTCCGACCGGCGCCAGGGCGACCGGCATAGTGACGTTTTCTCCCGCCAGTGTGGTCGCCGTTGTGCGGTTGGTGTTATCGATGCCGACACGCTGACGAAAATGGATGGATCTGAAATCCCGTTCATTCTGATGATATGTGATTTCCGACCAGGAACCGGCGTCTGCATAGTCATAGAACATGCGCGGGACACGTTTTTTGGCCAGGGTGCGAAAATCCTCGATTGAGCAAATTTTATCCAACATAATCGTACTTTCAGATCAATAAGTCTGTGACCTAGTGTAACCCTGTGTGCTCATGGTGATTTTCCCGCTCTTTCGTCATGCATGACGGATGAGTCTTTCTTTTGGATGCTTACTTCAGTCGTTTTTGCAGGCACAAAGCAAGTCTTGATACATCATTAGTGATTGACTGAGTGCAGTATTGTCAGCTCGCTCAGTGACAGCGCGTAAGCGTTTTGCGATGTGGGTTTTGCTGCTGTCGACGATGGCATTGCCTTTCAGAAAGTTGCGACCTAGCAGGACAGGGAAAGTCAACTGTTTGCTATCTATCAGTGTGAAGTTCGTCAGCAGATCAATGTCGCCCAGTGTGACTTTGAGTCTGACGCTGGGATTTGCGGTGTTGCGTGAACCGCTGTGACGTGGTGAGCGGGATCGGTTGGAAACCGGGAGTGTCAATGCCTGTGACTGCTTAGCGTCCATCTGATTGCTGATTTGGAATCGTACCCAGCGGCTGCCGTCGCGGTCGAACTCAACAATATGGTCTGCAGCTAGAAAAGAGACTGTTGAGCCAGTATCAATCTGGGCATCCAGAGTTTGCCTGGCGGCGTGCAGGAAGACGGTCTCGACACAACCAATGACGGGAAGTCCGTTAATGGTGGCTGGCGTTTCTATAGTAGCGGTATGCGTTTTGACATCTGGTGGTGGGCAAACCTGACTGGTACCCACAATGTGGGTCTTTTCCGGGGGGAAAGTGAGTCCTGATGGTCTGCTCGGTGAGTAGTGGGGTGCCGTGTTCTGATCATACAGACAGCCTGTCATTAATAACAGGCAGGTTGTCATGATCCATGTGTTGCTATGGCGTGTCATAGAAGGCCTGCAGATAAAGCGTGCTTACTGACCGGTATTGGACTCTGTCTGCGATTGGGGTTCAGGATAAACAATGCCAATAAGACTGGTAACGACCAGGCTGATGATGGCGGGTAGTACCCAGCTGAGATGGAGTGAAAACCCTGGCAGACTGTTAAGGGGTAAAAGGTAGTACTCAATGGCTTTGTAGGGTAGTACATGCAGTCCGTCAGCAATACCGAACAAGGCAACGAGGAGCAGCGTAAAGCGTGTCGATAATTTGGGGGCCGGTAACCATTCGCGGATCAGTGCCAACAGGATAAGGATCATCGCGACCGGGTAAATTGCCAGCAGGATGGGGATATAAAATTCAATCAATTGGTCAAGGTTGATGTTCGCCATTACCACGCAGGCTACCGTAATGGCGGTCACCAGGGAAAAATAGGAATAGCGTGGCCAGAGTTGTTCAAAGTATTCCGCAACGGCGGTTATGCAGCCGATGGCGGTTGTCAGGCAAGCCAGAGTCACAATGGCCGGGAGGATGAGTATGCCCCAGTGGCTGAACTGAAACTCAACAAAGGTGGTCAGGATTTGTCCGCCATTGCTGGCATCAGGTGCCAGTACCCGGCTGGTGGCGCCGATATTGAAAAGCGCGATATAGACGAGAGAGAGTCCGATAGCGGCAATAACACCTGTGGCAATGCAATAGCGTGTCAGAGCCCGCCGACCGGTAATGCCATGGGAGCGCAGGTTGGTGATGATGACAATACCAAACATCAGGGCAGCCAGGGCATCCATAGTCATATAACCGTCAAGGAACCCCTGGATAAAGGCTGTTGCCTGATAGTCTTCAACCGGTGGGCCGGGATCACCGGCGGGATTGAGGAAGGGGGAAATGCCAAGCACTATTAATAAGGGTATCAGCGCCGGCGTGATGATTTCGCCAACGGTCTCCATGAGCTTTCCGGGATACAGGGCAAACCACCAGGCAATGGCAAAAAAGACCAGTGAGAACAGGAGTTGCTGCGCATCGCTATTACTGTTTTCGGTATCAAGGAAAGGCGTAATGCCTATTTCGAAGGAAACGGCCGCCGTTCGCGGTACAGCATACAGAGGCCCGATCAGCAGATAGATGATAATGCCGATCAGGGCAATCAGCCGTGGGGGGAGGTCCTGCGACAGATCATTAAAGCCCCCACCGACCCGGGCCATGGCGATAATGCCCAGTAACGGTAGCCCGACGCCGGTGGTGAGAAAGCCCGCCGCCGCTGACCAGGCTTCAGTGCCTGCCAGTTGGCCGGAGAGTACCGGAAATATCATGTTGCCGGCCCCGAGAAACAGGGAAAAGGTCATGAAACCCATGGCCAGCAACGCCTTGCCGGTCAGTGTGTTAGGGGTGGCAGGATGTTCCATAAGCGTGCAGCATTGATCATCAATCGGATGTTCACTAAGTATTAGTCATAAGACGGACAAATCCATGTTGAAGTTCCTGTCTTGGGAAAATAATACGGAATCCATGGCGGTTGATACCCAGAGTTACCGGCAGGCTATGGGTGGTTTACGTAAATCGCCCAGTTGTATCAGGCCGTGCGCTGGATACAATGCGACCTTTTATTTTGCGACCCGGTGGATGGCGTTTCGCTGATCATTACAGGTCTGAACGAGGATATTGATGACACAGCCTGCACCCAATCCCCGAGCGCTACTGCCCCTGCTGGTTTTCCTGGGCGTGTTTTTCGGGAGCGGCATTTACTATTCCCTGGCCGGCGTGGAGTTCGCGTTTTACCAGGTCAAGGCGCCGGTAGCGGCTTTACCGGCCATCATCATCGGTATGTTGATTGGCCATGCGCGCCTGAATGAACGTATCCAGCACTTCCTGCAGGGTATTGGTGATATCAATATTGTCACTATGTGCATGGTTTACCTGCTGGCTGGCGCCTTTGCCAAGGTCACCAGCGCCATTGGTGGGGTAGATGCCACGGTTGCCCTGGGTCTTTCGGTTCTACCGGAACAGTTGTTGTTGCCGGGGCTGTTCCTGGGGGCTGCGTTTGTTTCCACTGCCATGGGCACATCGATGGGAACCATTGCCGCTATCACACCCATCGCGATCGGGATCAGTCAGGCGACCGGTCTTTCACCGGCCCTGTGTGCGGGCACGGTGGTGGGTGGCGCCATGTTCGGCGATAACCTCTCCATTATTTCTGATACGACTATTGCCGCTACCCGCACTCAGGGTTGCAGTATGCGCGACAAGTTTCGCCTGAATGCCCGTATTGCCGTGCCTGCCGCACTTTTGACCATGGTGCTTCTGTTTGTCCTCGGTCACGGTGGCAGCGCGCCTGAGACCACCGAATTTAATGGTTGGCTGGTATTGCCTTACCTGTTGGTACTCGGACTGGCAGTTAGCGGTATGAATGTGCTGGTTGTGCTGATGGTGGGGATTCTCTTTTCCGGGTTTCTGGGGATGCTGGTCAAGGATGGCTATTCGATGGCGATCATGGCCGATAACATCTACCTTGGCTTTGAGGGCATGCTGGAAATCATGGTGCTGTCCATGTTTATCGGAGGGCTGGCTGCCGTGATGCGTCATGAGGGTGGCTTGGTCTGGCTGACCGGTTGTATTCAATCGTTGGTTGGGCGCTTTCAGCGACTGCAGGGACGTGCAGGCGAAATCGGTATTTCCCTGCTGGTGTCTATCTGCAACCTCTTTACGGCCAATAATACCGTCGCGATTCTCATCAGCGGCTCGGTCGCGCGGGATATTGCCGATAAGAATGCCATTGATCCCCGCCGTTCGGCCAGTTTGCTGGACATGTTTTCCTGTGTCGTGCAGGGCATCATTCCCTGGGGCGCACAGTTGCTGTTGGCCGGCTCTATTGCAGGCCTGTCACCACTGGCGCTGGTGGGCGACAGCTATTATCCGTGGATACTGGCGCTGTGCGCGACAGGGGCGATCCTGTCCGGTTTTCCCCGGCTGGAAAAGCGTCAGTAAGTGGATACTGGTGTTACGATTTATCGAGGTCTTTGAGCAAGGAGAGTTGCCATGTCGGAAAGAACGGTTGCAATGCCGAGGCGAACCAAAATTGTCGCTACCCTGGGGCCGGCGACGGATGATCAGGCGGCACTGAGCGCGTTGATTGAAGCCGGGGTCAATGTTGTCAGGCTGAACTTTTCCCATGGCACGGCTGAAGAGTTGCAGCAGCGGGTGGATCGCGTGCGTGAAACAGCTGCGCAACTGGGACGTGCGGTTGCGCTCATGGGCGACCTGCAGGGACCGAAGATCCGCATTGCCCGTTTTACCAAGGGTGGTATTACCCTGGCCGAAGGCGACCACTTTATTCTTGATGCTGATTTGGACAAGACTACAGGAGACCAACACCGGGTCGGTCTGACCTATGAAGCTCTGCCCAATGACTGTGCCACCGGCGATATGCTATTGCTGGATGACGGGCGCATCACCATGCGAGTGGAACGGGTCGATGGTCGCCAGATTCATTGTCATGTGGTTAACGGTGGCGAACTGACTAACAGCAAGGGGATTAACCGTCAGGGTGGCGGTCTCTCGGCGCCCGCGCTGACTGAGAAAGATCGTGAGGATATCCAAACTGCTGCCAAGCTAGACCTGGATTACCTGGCTGTATCCTTTCCCCGCTGTGCGGCGGATCTGGCGCTGGCCCGACAACTATTGCACGATGCAGGTGGTGACGCTGCCATCATGGCCAAGATCGAACGCGCGGAAGTGGTCAAGGATGAAAGGGTGCTGGAAGAGGTCATTCTGGCATCTGATGCGGTGATGGTGGCCCGTGGCGATTTGGGTGTTGAGATCGGCGATGCCGAGCTGATCGGCGTCCAGAAAAAGATCATTGCTGAAGCCCGCCGTTTGAACCGGCCGGTGGTCACCGCTACCCAGATGATGGAATCCATGATTACCAACAGCCTGCCGACCCGCGCTGAGGTGTTTGATGTCGCCAATGCGGTGCTGGATGGCACCGATGCCGTCATGTTGTCTGCGGAATCAGCGACAGGCGCCAACCCAGGACGCGTAGTTGACGCAATGGGGCGTATTTGCCTTGGTGCTGAAAAACAGCCGGCGAGCCAGGTCTCAACCCATAGAATGGCATTCTCATTCGAGCGGACGGATGAGACGATCGCCATGTCTACCATGTATGCCGCCAACCATTTGCAGAGTGTTAAAGCGATTATCTGCCTGACAGAATCCGGCTCTACGCCATTGTGGATGTCCCGTATCAACTCGCGGTTGCCTATCTTCGCACTGACCCGGCAGGAATCCACGCGTCGGCGTGTCGCCCTGTACCGCGGGGTTGAGGCTTTTGTCTTCGATCCAACGGTCTACACCTCTGGCCACGAAGTGAACGCAGCTGCCGTGAAGATCGTACGGGATGCGGGCTACCTGAAGGATGGTGACCAGGTCATCATGACCAAGGGCGATACGCTCGCGGTTGTCGGTGAAACCAATACCATGAAGATCCTGACTGTATAACCAAGAGGCCCCCTGTGTTTGCGGGGGGCTGATTTTTTGCTATCGATACTTGCAGATAGTCCTGTCCTGTCTCATTCTTCTCCCCGTCCTGATGAACCCAGTGCATTGATGGTATCCGGTTGCCGGTCTCCCGTGACGGAACGGATGCAGCCTGTCTTTTCTGGCTGTTGCTTACCCTGTTGATGGAACAAACGATGTATGAACTGACTCTCGTAAATGTCACTGCGCTGTTACTGGCGGGTGTGGTAGCCGGATTTATCAATACCCTGGCTGGGGGAGGCTCCATGCTGACCCTGCCGGCATTGATGTTGATGGGTATGCCTGCTGATGTGGCGAATGCGACCAACCGTGTCGGTGTCGTCATGCAGTCCCTGACGGGGATGCAGGGGTTTTATCGCGAGAAACAGCTTGAAGCTCCGACTATGGTGGCTGTCGTGATGCCGACCTTGCTGGGTTCGCTGGTCGGTGCGCTTGCTGCCGCTTTCCTGCCGGAAGGGGTTTTGAAACCGGTGCTTTTAGGCAGCATGGTCGTGATGGCGCTAGTCATGATCATTAAGCCATCAACCGTGGCGCCGGAGCCGGGTACCCCCGTTATTCCCCTGAAGAGTAAGCCTTCCGCTTGGGGAGGACTGTTTCTGGCAGGTGTTTACGGTGGGTTTGTTCAGGCAGGCGTTGGCTTCATGCTGATTGCAGCGCTGGCGGGAGGGCTGCGTTATGATCTGGTACGCGCCAATGCCCTGAAAGTGGTCTGTACTGCCTGCTTCAGCCTGCTGGCTTTGGGAGTATTCGTCTGGTACGACCTGATGCTTTGGGTGCCGGGACTGATTCTGGCCGTGGGTTGTATGATAGGGGCTCACTATAGTGTTCGCTTCGCCATACAAGCCTCCCAGGCCACTTTGAAATGGCTATTGTTCGTGATGGTTGTGCTCGCCTGCGGCGCTGCGATGCTGGACTCTGTCGGGTGATTATTCCGTTGGTTGTTCTTTGACAGGCATGCTGATTTGATCATGTTGCTCGGTGGCGGCCAGCTTCTGGAAGTTGCTGCCTGATAAGTGAACCAGGGTTTCGTGATCGCCGGCTTCCAGGTACACGTCCTGCTGCTGCAGAAAACGCTCATCCCAGACCATGCTCATGTCAAAGGCAGGGCCAATGGCGGGAATGGCGCCGGCTTTGCAATCCGTGAATTTTTGTTGCAACTCGTGCTCAGAGGCAAGGCGTAGCTTCTGATCAGTGAGTTCTTCTACGGTATGTAGATGTAAACGCCGACCTGCAGGAATAACAGCCATCAGGAAATTGTCGACATGATCTTTCAGAATAACGGCTTTGGCAACTTCCTCGCTGGGAACCCGTGCTGCGATAGAGCTTTGCATGGCACTCATGCTGGGGCTGTGATGAACCAGCTCAAAATCAACTTGCTGCTGCGCAAGAAATTGAGACAGTTTTTTTGAAACACTCATGGCGATTACTTCTCCATGTTAAGTCAAACCTGAAGGGTTTTCAGGTTGCACATCAGTATATGACCCACCTTGGCAGGGCATCAGATCAAACCTTTCTAAACAGCGTCGCTAAACGAAACTCCTGACATAGAAGAAAAACCGATCTGGCTGGCTATACTCTCCAATAATGGGATCACTACGATTACGGGGCAGGCAACAGGATGGAAGCGCAGGGATGCGTTCAATGTACCTATGTGGACTATCAGGGCAGGCGCTGTGAAGACAGTGCAGAAAGAGAAGGTGGCTTGTGTTTCTGGCATGATCCGGAGGCTGATAAGCGGGGCGATGATATTTGTGAGCGCGTGGAGGCTATTGCCAAATCAGGCCGACCATTGTCCGGTTTCCAGCTAAAGAATGCCAATCTGCGTAATGTCCATCTTGTCAATCGCGTTAGTTCAGAAGGGTATGACCTGACGGATGCTGACCTGAATCATGCGGATCTTCGCGATGCGCATCTCTATAACATCAACCTGCAGGGCGCATGCCTGCTAAAGGTGGATGCCAGGTATGCAAACCTCAACTCCGCTAATCTGACCAGTGCCAACCTGCTGGGTATCCGGCTTGATGATGCGAAGATCGAGCACATCAAATGGGGCAATGTTATCCTGCAGGCAGCAGAGAGCAAGAAGCTCAGAAAGCGAGAGCCGGGTCGCAAGGAAGGCGTGCGTCGGCTGAATGAAGAGGCAGAGGAAGTCTGCCGTAATATTCGCCGGCAGTGTGATCTCCATGGCTTGCAGGAGGAGGCCGGTGAGTTCTTTCAAAAGGAGATGCGTTACCGTCGTTTCCAGTTACCCCCTTATTCATGGCAACGGTTTGTGTCGAAAACCGTAGACCTGCTATGTGGCTATGGTGAACGCCCTATGCGGGTTATCGCTTTTTCGGCAGCCATGGTTGTCGTCTGTGCATTTCTTTATGCGGTAATCGGGGTCAGTGCGGGCGGTGAGATTATTCAGGTGCATCCTGAGAAGGGGTGGCAGGCAAACTGGGGGCAGTTGATGGAATGCCTTTATTTCAGTGTGGTGACATTTACAACGCTGGGGTATGGTGACATCGCGCCGGTGGGCATAGGCCGAACGATTGCGGCCATTGAGGCATTTCTGGGAACCTTTATCCTCGCGCTCTATGTGGTGGTCTTCGTTAAGAAAATGACCCGTTAAGCGATTAGGGTGATCAGATTACCCCCTACCTGTTTCAAGCGGGATGGTAGCGAACCCCGTTGTAAATGATGTCTTCTCTTTCTACCAGGCTCTCGCAGACATATTCGGGCGCAACGCCTGTCATGTAGTAGCGATGACTGGCGCCGACTTCCAGCCACTCGGGAAAGGCTTCACCGTTGAAATGCATGCACAGTGGCCCTGTCGCGGTGATGTGGGGAAGTTGTCGGCTCTGCTGGACAGCGACGTCCATGAGGTCATACACGAGAATTCCGAGGAACACGGATGCCAGAAAGGCAACCAGAAACAGCCCCTGAACGGCACCAAAGATGGCAGCGAAGAAGAAAATCGCTGCAGTTATGAGTCTTGCCAGAAGAGAGCGTTGCTTCATAGCATCACCTGCGTCTGTTATGAATCCTCAGCCACCGGGGCTGTTGATGGATTAATGTCTGTTGCAAGCGCCTTACTCATTCTCGTTGAAGCTACAGAATAACCTCGGTGATATCGTTGCAGATTATTCCATCGATCGGAAGGGCACATCATCAATAAGAATTGGCAGACAATATCTGTCAGTTGTCAGCAGCTTCGGTAGGCCTCTTCTTCCTCAATATCACAGCTGATTGCCGCATGGGGCTGGCCGTACATCAGTTTCTGGAACTCGTTTCGGTGCATATGGATGAGTTCCCGGTGATTACCACCCTCGATGTAGATATCAGCAACGGTATTGAGTGCATCGTCCCAGACGGTTTTCATGCCGTAGGCGATTCCCATGGCTGGTATGGCGCCGGGCTGGCAATCCGGGAAGAGATCCTGCAGCGTGGTTTCCTGCACCAGTTTCAGGTTGCGATCCAGGCGCATATTCAACCAAGCCAGCATCAACCGGTTACGAGATGGCATCACGGCCATCACATAGCCATTCCCATCTTTCAGCACAACAGCTTTGGCCATGGTTCGATCTGGAATGCAGGCTGACCGTGCGGTGTTTGCCGCCCGTTCTGAGTAGGGATGGGATACCACTTCATAGTTCGTACAGCTTTCAGCGAGAAATGTCTCTAACTGCGGTGAAATGGACATCAATGCCTCCGACAACTGCTGCTTACCGCCATGTCTCAGATTCATGTAAGTATACCGGATTGTCAATGAATCTTTTGCTTATGTCAGCGCTGTTTTAAGACAGATTAAATGCGAGTAATGGTTTTTTTATAAATACAAGCCATAAATATCGGGATAAATACGGGCTGTGTCCGTATTCGTTAGCATGACACTATCGGGTCTTAGTGTTTTGTTGCAGTGTAGGCGCACTCCGGCGCTACACAGAGGAATATCAGGAGATAGATGATGAGCAGCTTGGGGGATGCGGAACTCGACCTTTGTCGCCAGATGCGGCAGGAGTTACACCGTTATCCGGAGTTGTCAGGCGCTGAAAGTGGTACGGCTGAGCGATTACAGCGGTTTTTGGCGGCACATATCAGGCCCGATGAAATGCTGACAGGCGTTGGTGGGCAGGGTGTGTTGGCTTTGTTTGAGAGTCCACGTTCTGGCCTGACGGTTGTCTTCCGTGCTGATATGGATGCGGTTGCGGTTCATGAGATCAATGTGCTGCCCTATCGCTCAGAGCATGAAGGTAAGGCCCATATGTGTGGGCATGATGGCCATATGGCAACGTTGCTGGCATTAGGGTTCAGGTTGGCGCGTGAGCGGACGGAGAGTGGTCGGGTTGGATTACTTTTCAAGCCCGCGGAAGAGGATGGCACCGGCGCCATGGCGGTATTGGCCGATGAACGGTTTCAGGCACTGGCGCCAGATTATGTGATCGGCTGGCATAATCTGCCGGGTACTGCACTCGGTACCCTGCTGGTGCGAGCCGGCAGTTTTGCCTGCGCGTCCTGTGGCATGGCGATTACACTTACCGGTAAAACATCCCATGCTGCTAAGCCGGAGGATGGTATCAGCCCGCAGGTGGGGATGTGTCGACTGCTGGAGCAGCTTTCAGCGCTCAGTACACCTGTCGAAAATGATGACGCTTTTGCACTGGCCACGGTCGTGTATGCACGTTTGGGAGAGCCGGCTTTCGGTATTGCACCGGGTGACGCCACCATTATGGTGACTTTGGGAACAGCGGCAGATGATCGTATGCAGGCGTTAAGACAGAAAGCGGAGATGCTGGTCAGGCAAGAGGCTGAACAGGCCGGGTTGGCATGGTCAATCAGCTACAGTGATGATTTTTCGGCAACTGAGAACCATCCGGCTGTTGTTTCCCTCATGTTAGAGGCAGCGGAAGATGCAGGGCTTGTTGCAGAAACGGTAGACCGTCCCATGCGTTGGTCGGAAGACTTTGGTCAGTTTACACGTCACTACAAGGGGGCGTTGTATTGTCTGGGGAGTGGCGAATCCTGCCCGCAATTGCACAATCCGGATTACGATTTCCCGGAGGCATTGATCGAACAGGGGAGCCAAGTCATGTTGCATGCGGCCAGGCGTCTGCTAACGGTTTCTGAGCCTGCTTAGTTTTTCCAGGTGAAGGTGGTATATGCGATCAGCATTTATTATCCTTTTCAGGGGTGTAGAATTTTTTGAACAAAATAACCAATAAGATATTGCTAATGAAATTTTTCAAAAACGGTTTGTTGCCGTCTGTTTTTGCACTTTGTCCAGGGTTGGCTTTCGCATCCGGTGGAGCCTATGAAGTCTTGGGAGCCACGGAAGACCCACTGGCTTATCTGTGTATCGCTATTTTTGTCCTTGCCTACATCATGGTGATGGGTGAAGAAGTCCTTAATCTGCGTAAATCCAAGCCGGTGATACTGGCTGCCGGTATTATCTGGGCGCTGATTGCCACTATTGCCCAGGATTATGGCGTGGAGCATGAAGCGCTTCGAGCTGCCTTGATGCACAACCTGGACGAATACAGTGCCTTGTTTCTTTTTCTGCTGGTGGCCATGACATTTATTAACACCATGGAAGAACGTCTGGTCTTTGATGCCCTGCGTGCGTGGTTGATGAAGAAAGGGCTGGGGTTCCGTCAGTTGTTCTGGGTAACGGGCATACTGGCATTCTTCATCTCGCCTGTCGCTGATAACCTGACCACGGCGCTTTTGATTGGTGCTGTGATCATGTCTGTCGGGGGAGGGAACCAGCGTTTTGTCACCCTGGCGATGATAAATGTGGTGGTTGCCGCCAATGCCGGTGGCGCCTTCAGTCCGTTTGGCGATATCACAACGCTGATGGTCTGGCAGGCGGGTAAGGTCGGATTTTTTGGTTTCTTTGCGCTGTTCTTACCGGCAGTGGTCAATTACCTGGTGCCGGCTTTCATCATGAGTTTCTTCGTACCGTCGGAAAAGCCCTCGGCGATTAATGAGCGTGTCCGGATCAGGCCGGGAGGACTTGTCGTGTGTGGCCTGTTCGGATTGACGATTATCCTGGCCGTCACCTTTGAGAAGGTGTTCTCACTGCCTCCGTTCATGGGCATGATGACCGGTATGTCATTGCTGATGTTTTACACCTGGTATCTGACCTACAGGAGCCGAAGCAGTCGGTCAGCCCATCCGCTTGAAGGTAGCGATCGTGGTGAGATCGATATTTTCCATAAGGTTGCCAAGGCCGAATGGGATACTCTGCTGTTTTTCTTCGGCATTATTTTCTCGGTGGGTGGCTTGGGTTACCTGGGCTATCTGGAGATGATATCTTCGTCCATGTATGCGGATTTAGGGCCTTCAATCACCAATATCGTTGCCGGATTGATTTCGGCCGTGGTGGATAATATTCCGGTGATGTTTGCCATTATCAGCATGAACCCTGAAATGGGTAACTTTCAGTGGTTGCTCGTGACGTTGACGGCAGGCGTCGGTGGTAGTCTGCTCTCTGTGGGCTCGGCTGCAGGTGTCGCCTTAATGGGGACTTCCAAGGGAACCTACACCTTTATGAGTCATCTGCGCTGGTCCTGGGCGATAGCTTTGGGCTATGTGGCCAGTGTCGGCGTGCATTTCCTGCTGAACGCTGGCTAGCGGTATCTTTGCTTTGCCAGAGCAGGTGATGATCATCGCCTGCTCTTTTCCGCTTTACCATTCTGATGGGTGCCCTTTACGAGTGGCTGGCCATTGCCAGCCTGACACCAAATCCAATCATAACTGTTCCACTCAGCCATCGTCCCAACTGTTGGGCCCTACGGCTTTTTCCCAAAGCCTGTCCGGCTTTCGCGGTAACAGCGATGAGAGCCAGGTAGCAGGCGGTGGAGATCACGGCGAATGCTAATCCCAACATAATAAACTGGCCCTTCACGTCGGCATTCGGGTCGACGAAGTGGGGTAGGAAGGCCAGGAAGAACAGGATGACCTTCGGGTTGAGCAAATTCGTGCACAATGCCTGCAGAAAGGGGCTGCTGGCTCGCCTGGATTTGTCGGTTGACGATTCACTTTCACCATTTCTCAGTTTCATGATACCCAGCCAGACCAGGTAAATAGAGCCAACCCATTTCAGTACGGAGAAGGCGCTTGCGGATGCCGCTAAAAGGGCAGCCAGCCCCATGGAGGTGGCCATCGTATGGACCAAAAGGCCCATGACCGTTCCAGTCGCAGCTTCCAATCCCTTGCGGAAACCTTTTCGTGCGCTCCAGCCTGCAACCAGTACCATATCCGGTCCCGGTATCATGAAGAGGATCAGTGTGGCTGATACAAATGCCAGCCATTGCTCCATTCCCATTGCTCTCGTTACTCCTGTCAAATAAGCCCGTTGGTTGTTTCGTTCGATCGCTGAACCAGTGGCGAAAAGCCCCCTGTTTCTTGATTTGGGTTTTGGACTGGAGTACCTGTTTTTAGTTCAATTGAAATGTAAAAAAGCATCAATAACTCAAGTTACGCAGTAACGAATAACCTTAGCTGCTCGAATGATGCCCGCAGAGCGGTCATGTAAATCTTCGCCCTGAGCTGAAAATGATTGACCTTCAGTTTCAGGGAGAGGGTT
>MUIA01000163.1 GCA_002084115.1 Oceanospirillales bacterium LUC14_002_19_P2
GTATTCCATAAGACCCTGAAATCCAATGCCTCCATGGCAAAGTCACCAGCCCATACGGTCAAAACTCAGAGCAACCATGTCTTTCTGTCGATTTACTCAGCTTTCAGGTTGGAAACCCTCTCCGTGAATCTGAAGGTCAATCATTTTCAGCTCAGGGCGAAGATTTACATGACCGCTCTGCGGGCATCATTCGAGCAGCTAAGGTTATTCGTTACTGCGTAACTTGAGTTATTTACTGCAGGTCGCACCAGTCTGGCGGTAAAAAGCCAGTACCTGATCATTGTTAACCTGTTGCAGATCCGGATGCGTCCAGTCTGTGATTTCGCCCGGCCCCAGAATCAGGAGCCCGCCATGCGCCAGCCGCTCCGCCAGTTGTCCAAGAATGATCCGCCGACGCCAGGGTCTGAAATAAATGAGCAGGTTCTGGCAGAAAATGACATCCATATTGCTCATGGGCGCCCGCTCCAGATCCAGCACATTGACGCGGGTAAAGCAGACACGTTCCCGAAGCAGAGAGCCGATTTTCAGAGCGTCGCCCAAACCGTCTTCGAAATAGCGTTGCTGGAATTCTGTTGACAGATCACCTAGACGTCGCCGGATATATTCACCCTGACGTGCATGGGCCAGCACCTTGAGGCTGATATCGGTACCGGTCACACTGTAGCGAATCACCTGTTCGCTTTGGCGCAGCAACTGACAGACCGTCATGGCCAGTGACCATGTTTCCTCGCCGGTAGAGCAACCGACACTCCAAAGTTCCAGACCCGACTGCTGTTTTTCAGCAATGCGCTGTTCAAGGAAGGACGTCATCAATTCAAACGACGGTTGGTGCCTGAAAAAGCGGGTTTCATGCACCGTCAGTCGCTCAACCAGTGTCGTCCATTCCAGCGATCCGTCCGGTGCCGTGACCCGCTGGTAATAGGCGTCATAATCATTCAGCCCGAGCTCACGCATCCGGCCGGCCAGGTTGGCCTGGAGGATGGAGCGACGCTGCCAGCTGAAATGGTTGCTGGTACGGCCTTCAAGCAGGTTCTGCCACTTGTCGTACTGTTCCGGCGTCATTTCCGGCACGGGCTGGACTGACCAGCCAGGCATGGACATATCAGGCTACTCCGGCATCAGGCTCAGGACTCCATCGAATCCACCGGTGACTCCGGCAGCTTGAAGCCCGCCACCGACTGTCGCATGCCACTGGCCATGGTCGCCAGGTTACCAATGGACCGTGCCGTCGCATTGGTACCCGCTGACGTCTGAGACGTGATTTCCTGAATAACATTCATCGTATTGGAAATATGACCCGCAGAAGACGACTGCTGACGTGCTGCGTTGGAGATGTTCTGGATCAGGGTCGAGAGACTGTTGGAAACCTGCTCGATATCTTCCAGCGCCACACCGGCATCCTGTGCCAGCCCCGCACCCCGAACCACTTCCGAGGTCGTCTGTTCCATGGATATAACGGCTTCGTTGGTATCGGTCTGGATGGTTTTAACCAGGCCTTCAATCTGCTTGGTTGCCGCCGATGCCCGTTCTGCCAGACGCTGAACTTCGTCCGCAACGACCGCGAAGCCCCGGCCGGCTTCACCGGCCATGGAGGCCTGGATCGCGGCATTCAGTGCCAGAATGTTTGTCTGATCGGCAATGTCGTTAATCAGGGAGACGATGTCACCGATTTCCTGGGATGATTCACCCAGGCGCTTAATCCGCTTGGAGGTATCCTGAATCTGCTCACGGATGGTATCCATGCCCGAGATAGTATTCTGTACCAGCTCGTTACCCTTGTTGGCGAGATCAACCGACCGTTCCGCAACCGACGCCGATTCTGCGGAGTTCGCGGATACCTGATCGATGGAGACTGCCATCTCATTGATGGCCGCGGAGGCACCCGCAATTTCCTGGGCCTGGTGCTCTGCGGCTTCTGCCAGGTGCTTCGCCGTGGTCTGGGTTTCATCCGCCGCGCTGGCGACCTGAACCGCAGTGTCGTTGATGGTGTTAACCAACGCCCGGAGCTGTTCGATGGAGAAGTTGATGGAGTCAGCAATCGCACCGGTGAAATCTTCGGTTACGGTCGCGGTAACAGTCAGGTCACCATCGGCCAGATCGGCCAGTTCGTCCAGCAGTCGCAGGATCGCAGACTGGTTCGCTTCATTACTGGCAGCGGTTTCAGCCAGACGACGACGTGTGCCGCCTACCATGACCAAACCAATCAACAGGATCGCACCCAGAGCGACAAGACCCGGTGCGGCAACGGTCAGTTCATTCCCTTGAATCACAGAGCGCTGATCAGCCAGATGTTCGAAGGTCATGGCCAGGTCAGAGGTGTTTTTCAGCAGCTGCTGTGAATTCACGAAGATCTGGTCGGAGGCTTCACGTACCAGAAACAGTTCCGGGGAGGTTTCCAGAATCTCGTCAACAGAGCCTGAAACGAATTCAAACAGGTCGGCAATTTCCACCAGACGGTCGATGGCTTCCTCATCTTCCACCTGTGAAATATTCATGGCGATGTTGCCTTCCAGCATCCCGTTCAGAACCCGTCCGAACAGCTTGGCGTCACGCCCGAAACTGTCGGCTGCCATCACGGAGTCCTCACCCCCTTCAAGTACCTTGCTAACGCTTCGAACGATACGCTCTGCCAGCCAGGGCTGACGCTGGGCCACAGAGATCTGTTCTGCCGGCGCTTCGGTCTCCAGCAGGATTTCGACGACCTCGTCGTATTCCACCTGAAGCTGGGGAATGGTTTCAGCCAGCGTTGCAGCAACATCGTGAAGCGACAGAACCGTTTCCTGACTTTCCAGAATGCTATCGGTGTTCTGCCGGACACGGTTCCAGGTCGCGGTTACGCCCTGCATCTGTTCAGCCACCACGGGAGACTGCCCGCCAGCAGCAGGCAGGCTCATGGATGGATCGCCAGACTGCAGATAGTTGTACCGCCGCTGGAACTCGTCCCGCGCCCGCTTGAGCAGTGGGAATGCCTCGGCTTTACCGGATACGGCTTCCGTGGCGTTCTTCGCTATCTGCTGCGACAGAACCCGCAACTCACCCGCATGGGCGATATATTCCTTATCCTGCGTTGACTGCTTGTTGATCAGCCAGAACGCCCCGATCATCGCAACCAGTGACAGGATCAACACAACAATCAGGGTCAGGATGACACCGTTTGTCTGCGATCCGCTTGCTGCTTTTGCTTTGCCTTTCATTTCTCTCTGGCCCCCGCTGGCCTGGAAGTCATTGTTCTTGCTTTATTCAGGGCTCTGACCGAGCCATTCCCCAGAGACACTCTACGCTACTCGACCGTCAGGCCGTTTCCAACGCCACCTGCATGAAACTGGCATGCTCTGCCAGCGTGAAAAGACTGAACACCAGGTAGGACGCTTCCCGCTGGTAGCTGCCCGCCAGAAATGGCTGCAGTGCCTCCGACGTACTGGCCGGTATACAGTCAGAAAAAGTATCTGCTTCAAAATGCTGCATGCCCTGAACGCCATCGACAATCAGGCCGCAGATCAAGTCACCCTGTTCAAGCACCAGAATGCGACGGGTGGTACTGGCAGATGAAGGCTCAAGTCCCAGGAATTCACCCAGATCCATCACGAGCAACAAACGCCCCCGGCTATTGGCAACGCCTTTCATCCAGGATTTCACTCCAGGCACCAACGTTATGCTGTCTGGCACGTGAAGAATTTCAGCCACCTCCGACAGAGGCGCCACACAGCGCTCGCCGGCCAGAGAGAAACCCACACCACTCCAGTACTGTTTCAGATCCTGCTGGGCAGGCAAACCGTCACTGTTGGCACGGGCTCGCTGGTCAAGGTCAAGCAACAGCTCAAACGGTGTACTCATACCAGACCCCGTCCGTCCGAAACGACGAAACCCTGCACAGGGCAGGGGAAGGAAGAGAGATGCACGGTTTGCACGTTTGTTATCGTTATCATGTCAACCTGCATGTGAGGAGCCGCTTCACGCGACCATGACGTCATTCAATTTCTTGATCAGATTGGATGCATCCACCGGTTTGGTCAGATAGCCCTTGGCGCCCTGACGCTCACCCCAGACCCGGTCGGTTTCCTGATCCTTGGTAGTCACAATAATGACCGGTATATGGCTGGTTTCCTGATCCCGTGACAGCTGGCGCGTCGCCTGAAAACCGTTAAGACCAGGCATCACGATATCCATCAATACCGCATCCGGCTTTTCGGCCCGGCACAGGGCAACGCCATCCGCACCATTGTCCGCCTTGAGCACTTCATGCCCGTTCGCTTTCAGGACTTTTTCCAGAATCGCTGTTTCTGTTGGAGAGTCATCAACAATCAGTACACGCGCCATGGTTCCCCCAGTGTTTCTTCACGCATGCCCATGAGACAGGTTGGGATGCGCTTGTTTATTCGTTATGACAACAGTCTGGCCCTGACTGTATTCATCGCTTTTATACGTTATGCGGCCGGTCGATATTCCCGTATCGCATCCAGCAATTCGTCCTTGCTGAACGGTTTTGTCAGGTACTTGTCTGAGCCGACAATGCGCCCCTTGGCCTTGTCAAACAGCCCGTCCTTACTCGACAGCATAATGACCGGCGTGCCTTTGAAGGTGCTGTTGTTCTTGATCAGGGCACAGGTCTGGTAGCCATCGAGGCGGGGCATCATGATATCGACAAAGATGATATGCGGACGGGTATCGGCAATCTTGGCCAGCGCGTCAAAGCCGTCGATGGCGGTGACAACATCGCAGCCGACCTTCTTGAGCAGCGTTTCTGCAGTACGGCGAATGGTTTTGCTGTCATCAATGACCATTATCCGCAGATTCTCAAAGTTATCGCTCATTCTTGGCCCTTCCCTACCGGGTCAGTGCATCTGCCATGCTTCTTGTTATTGTCTGCCTTGCGGCCTAGAAGCCACTTTTTATCACACATTACTACGGCATTCTACTGACCACGTCACGGTAAATACAAGTTCATCATCCGGCAGCCAGAACCGGAAAGGGGGAGAAACAAATGCCCTAAACAGGGGCTCTGTAAGCCTGTACATCTGATACAATGCCGCCATCCATTATCTGCACAGAGAATCGGAATGACCATCAAGCTCGGCATTGTGATGGATCCTATTGCCGCCATCAGTTACAAGAAAGACAGCTCCCTGGCCATGCTGCTGGCCGCTCAGAAACGGGGCTGGCAACTGTTTTACATGGAGCAGGGCGACTTGTTCCAGAAAAATGGCGTCGCACAGGCGTCGATGTGTGAGCTGACTGTCAGGGCTGATCCGGAAGACTGGTTCACGCTGGAACCGGCAACGATCCGTGAACTGGCCGAGCTGGATGTGATCCTGATGCGCAAGGATCCACCGTTTGATAACGAGTTCATCTACAGCACCTACCTGCTGGAACAGGCGGAACGCGCCGGCACCCTGATCGTTAATAAGCCCCAGAGTCTGCGGGACTATAACGAGAAATTCTTCGCCACCCTGTTTCCACAATGCTGTACCGACTGCATGGTCAGCCGTGACATGAACCGCCTGCGGGAATTCGCCGCACGCCATCAGGATGTCATTTTCAAACCGCTTGATGGTATGGGTGGCACCTCCATCTTTCGGGTCAAAGCCGATGACCCCAATGTCAGCGTAATTCTGGAAACCCTGACCGAACGGGGCCAAAGCCAGATCATGGCGCAGAAGTTTATTCCCGAGATCAGGCAAGGCGACAAGCGAATCCTGATGATTGACGGGGAACCGGTACCTTACGCACTGGCGCGGATTCCGGCCGAAGGCGAAACCCGGGGCAACCTGGCCGCTGGCGGCAGTGGTGTAGGACAGCCACTCTCTGATCGGGATCGCTGGATTGCCGAGCAGGTCGGCCCAGTATTGAAAGAAAAGGGGTTACTGTTTGTCGGGCTGGATGTGATTGGTGATTATCTCACCGAGATCAATGTCACCAGCCCAACCTGTATCAGGGAGCTGGATACCCAGTTCGATATCAGCATTGCCGACATGCTGATGGATAAAATTGCTGAGAAACGACAACTGACCTGATGTATCTGACTGTCTGGCATAATAATCGATGCCAGACAGAGAACAATAAAATGCTTAGCCTGTCATACTCCGGCACACGCTTCATGGACTTTTCCGGTTGATGTTGGCAGAGTGAAAGTCACTGCAGTAACCCTGATCCTCGGGGTATGGATAACAAGACAAGTCCACCAAACATGGCACAAGCAACGGCACCGGTCACAACAGCAGACCGATTAAGCTTTACCCTGCTCCTGGCAGTCGCCCTGCATGCGCTCATCATTCTTGGCGTAGGCTTCACGCTGCACGACAATCCCGAACCCGCCAAAACCATTGAGGTGACCCTGGCCAGTTTCCAAAGTGAAAAAGCGCCGGAAAACGCGGACTATCTGGCCCAGGTCAACCAGGAAGGCAGCGGGAGTTTGGAAGAAGCAGCCCGCCCCTCCAGCGACCAGCTGCCGGCACCGGTACAGGATAATGAGATCCGAAAAGTCGAACTACGGGAGCAAACCGAGCAGCAACAGCGACAAACGCTGGACACCTCCCGCAAGGTGACCGCTGCCGTTTCGAATCAACGGATCAAAGAGGGCGCCGGCAAGCAGAAAGAAAGCCCGGTCAGGGAAAATAACGCGCCTCGTCCCAAAATCGATCTGCGTGCTGAGATCGCCAGCCTGGAAGCGGAGTTCTATGAGCAGCGTAACGCCTATGCCAAGCGCCCCCGCATCCTGCGCCTTAACGCCGCATCGACACGACAGAGCGACGGCGTCTGGTATATGGAAGCCTGGCGCAAGAAAGTCATGCGGATCGGTAATATCAACTATCCTGAGTCTGCTCGCAGCAAGAAACTGTATGGCCAGCTGGAACTGGCTGTCCAGATCAACCGGGACGGTACCCTGAACAAAATAGAGGTTCTGCGCTCTTCCGGTCATAAGGTTCTGGATGATGCCGCTATCCGAATTGTTGAGCTGGCCGCGCCTTTTGCCCCATTCCCTGACGATCTGCGTGAGAAGGATATCATCGAAATCATCCGGACCTGGCGCTTCGAACCCGGTGACCGGTTATACAGCGGCTAAACGACCTTTCCTGCTGCAGGCGGTTCACTCATCATCTGGATACGCCCCATGAATCAGTCAACGGGTAACAGCCTGCGCCACCAGTTTCTGATCTCAATGCCTCAGCTGGCAGAACCGAATTTCAGCGGCACCTTGACCTATCTTTGTGAACACAATGAACAGGGTGCAATGGGATTGGTCATCAACCGCCCGACCAGTCTGTGCCTAGGTGATGTGCTCATGCATATCGACATTACCATCTCACCCGGCTCATCCCATTTCCACGATACCGTTTTCGCCGGCGGCCCGGTGGACATTGAGCACGGTTTCATTCTTCACAGTCGCGATAACAGACACTGGAACGCCACCATGCCGGTAACAGACACTCTGTCACTGGCGACATCCCGCGATATTCTGCAAGCCATTGCGGAAGGTGAGGGGCCGGATATGGCCCTGATTGCATTGGGCTATGCCGGTTGGGGCGCCGGCCAGCTGGAGCAGGAGATATCCCAGAATACCTGGCTCACCTGCCCGGCGGATACCGATATTCTTTTCAATACCCCCATTGACCAGCGCCTGATCAAGGCAGCAGCAAAGATTGGTGTGAACCTTGACTTACTCAGCCATGAAGCCGGGCATGCCTGAAGACGACTTGATGTTATTCAATATCCAGATCCAGCCAGTCTCCAGCCATCCAGAAATCTTCCAGTTCCAGTGATAGCACCGGACACTCTCCACCCTCAATCAGCCCCTTACCCATCTCAAAGACATTGCGGCATTCATCTTCTATAACCGGGCCTGTGATCTCGATACCTGAAGATTTTAACTGCCCGATCAGCTCAGAGCATGCCACTTCCTTATCGCCACCCCAGATCTGACTGATCGTTTCCCGTGAAGCCCCATAAATAATCTGGTTAATGTTGTAGCCCATCAGATTGGCCCAGTGAATCGCGCCTAATCCAACCGGCTCCGGCAAGGCGGTTGTAAACAGCGTTAACGCCTGCCCATCCCGGGCGCTGTAGCGTGTACATAACATATGCACCGCCAATGCCTCTGCGGTATAGATCGGGCTGATGTGACAGGCGCTACAGGCCGTTACTACGACCCGATCCGCTGCATCAACAAAACAGGCGGTGAACGGTTAGCCGGGCGTGACATCCACACCCATCTCCAACAGCTCTCGGATAATAAATTCATGGTTGTCCATAATCCGTACCTCACTACAACCTGGAACGAGGGAGGGAAATAACGCAATTGAACCATCAGCATAGCTGTAATCTGACATTGCGCAGCACAGATGACCGGTCTGTCATATAATCCGCGCTTAACCTCCGGCTATACGTGACCCATGAAAGCAGAACCCGCAAGAACCCTGATGGCGTTTGACTATGGCACCCGTAACATCGGTGTTGCCATCGGCCAGTCTGTGACTGGCACCGCAACCGCCTTACCGGGCCTTAAAGCCCGTGATGGTATTCCTGACTGGCAGCAGGTGACGCGCCTGATTGAGGAATGCCAACCCGATGCTTTCGTCATTGGTATGCCATTGAATATGGACGGTACTGAATCTGAGATGTCACAACGGGCCCGCAAGTTCGGCAACCGGCTTTACGGTCGATTCGGCAAAGCCTGGCATGCAGCCGATGAGCGATTGAGTACATATGAAGCAAAAGAGTGGGCAGGGAGACTGGGCCATACCGGCAGCTACGGCGACAATCCCGTCGACAGTATGGCAGCGCAAATGATCCTGGAGAGCTGGATGAATGATCCTGCTAACGCCTGCTGGTTAATCAGGGAATCACCCGGGTCATGACACTACCCGGGTGAGTGTCTGACCTACTTAATGAGATTCCCCATCATCCTCAATGGTGAGACCACTCGACATGGAGTTCAGATGCTCGGCATCCGTTTCTGAACCGAGCTTGATCATCAGGCGGAGATCGTTGGCGGAGTCTGCATGTGAAATGGCATCTTCATAGGTGATTTCGCCATTGTTGTAGAGTTCATATAACGACTGGTCGAAGGTATGCATCCCGACTTCATTCGACCGTGCCATCAAACCTTTGAGTTCGTGAACATCTCCTTTTCGGATCATATCAGCGGCGAGCGGCGTATTAATCAAAATCTCGGTAACCGCTTTACGCCCTTTGCCATCCGGCGTTTTGACCAGTTGCTGGGCAATAATCGCCTTAAGGTTTAGGGCAAGGTCATTCCAGACCTGCTGATGCTGGTCCGATGGGAAAAAGTGAATAATCCGGTCAAGGGCCTGGTTGGCATTATTCGCATGCAAAGTTGCCAGACACAAATGGCCTGTCTCCGCAAAGGTCACGGCATAATTCATGGTATCCCGTGTCCGCACCTCACCGATCATAATGACGTCCGGAGCCTGCCGCAGAGTGTTTTTCAGCGCGACTTCAAATGAGTCAGTATCAAGCCCCACTTCCCGCTGTGTGACAATGCAGCCTTTGTGCGGGTGAATGACTCAAGTTACGCACAAGACTGAAAATACGGCATTATTGCCGGTATGAAACACGATCTGATTGAGCTGTACTCTGACTACCTTCTGTCCTCTTTTGGCAAAACAACCGCAACCGGTTTG
>MUIA01000393.1 GCA_002084115.1 Oceanospirillales bacterium LUC14_002_19_P2
GGTGATCTGCATTGCCATGAAAAAGAGGTAGAGAATATATTGAGAGCAGCATAAGGTGCTATTGCAGAATAAGGTCATCGCCTATGCCACTGAATTGGGCTTTTGCAACAGCCTCTAAAGCCGGTAATGATCCGGTCTTCGTCCTGAAAGTATTTGTGCCGGATACGGGTGAGTTCCTCTGCAGCCTGATTTGCGAGGTGTTTGTCATCAATTGCTGGGAAGTCATCACACCATGTGCGTGATACATTGTCATCCTTACAGGTTTCGTCTTTCTTAATCCCTTCCAAGATACTTATGTTCCAGCAGTGGCAGGCAAACTGCAGGGCGCTCTCAATATGGCTGACAGGTTCATGGCGCGTATCCACCAGCATGGAGGCAACATGCCAGATTGTTCCTCCGATTTGTGGTCTGTATTCACTCAGCGGACCGGTAATGGCAGGCATAAAGTCGGTAGAATGCGCTGGTTGGTGGTGGGAAAACCGTTTCTTGCGGCGAAGCTCCTTTTGGTGGTGCTTTTGCTCGGCTGACAAGTGTGGCATGTGGTTCTCCCGTGTGGATTGCCATTGCAGCGAGCAAGTGTGGCTCATTTCATGGAAATCAACCAAGATTTGTCTTATCTGTTATCCAACCTCTGCCGTCGGTAAAAACAGGAAGTAACAGTCACTGTCGTTTAATGTGATCGTAACCTGTTGGAATATATGTAGAAAAAAAGGGGGAGGATTTTGGAGATATATCCCCGTTTTTAGAGCAGAAAGTCAGGCGTGTTGCTCAAAATGGAGGAAGTAACAGAAATAGAGGCAATGACCGTTTCCCTCACCATCGCACGAAACGCAGGCCAGAGCGGTTACTTTGAGTAGGAGATTGAAAGGAGAGATAGGTTCTATGAAGGATCATGGCAGGCCAAGAGGGAATCGAACCCCCAACCCCCGATTTTGGAGACCGGTGCTCTACCAATTGAGCTATTGGCCTGTGAAGTGGCTGCAGTATAACACGAGAATGACGCAGCTTTTCCAGTCTTTTTCAAAAAAAGTCTTTTTGTTTCAGTCGGTTGACAAGACTTCTTAAGGTCCATAGATTGCGCCCCATCTTCGCTGAGACAGCTTGTTATTTGTCTTGGTCAAGAGGATGTGTGGGGCCATAGCTCAGCTGGGAGAGCGCTACAATGGCATTGTAGAGGTCGGCGGTTCGATCCCGCCTGGCTCCACCAAATTCCTTGAAGGAATTTGCGTCCCCTTCGTCTAGTGGCCTAGGACACTGCCCTTTCACGGCAGTAACAGGGGTTCGAGTCCCCTAGGGGACGCCACTTTCATTAGAGTGGTGTCATCTGCTCGATGACCGGGTGCCGGTCGTTAAATAAAGCATCGGATATAAAGCGGGAATAGCTCAGTTGGTAGAGCAAAACCTTGCCAAGGTTGGGGTCGCGAGTTCGAGTCTCGTTTCCCGCTCCAGATCAAAAAGCCGTCATCAGTGATGACGGCTTTTTTGTTATACAAATTACCATTTCACAGTGTGGTGCCTGGCTTTAGCGCCCATGCTCTGCACCAGCCTTCTGGGTTGACCTGCCGACCCTGAAACAGGTTGCAGCCTTTGTTCCCTTCGACGTAAAGCACGCAGTTTTCACATTTCTGTCCTGCCTGGTACTTTTCCTCACCCTTTGCATCCGCAGCATTGAGGATATAGCCAAAGTTTTTTGCCATCGGTTCATCAACAGACACTACCTTATCATCCGCAAGGGAAACTGTTGCGAGTGGTATCAGGGAAGCGCCGATGGCGGTTTTTTTCAGAAAATCACGTCTGCTTTGCATGTGGACTCTCCTCTTTAGATTAATTACGGCTAACCACGTATAAAAAGCTTCGTAAAACGACTAACTTATTGATGTTCTTTTGTATGTATTGAATTTATATTTGTACATGTATAGATGATTGTATAAGAATAATTCGGGATATGTTGAGAGCGCTGGCGGAGAGGAGGGTAAGGTGTGGCTAAAACCCGACAACTGGTATGGTTCCGGACCGATATCAGGGCCGAAGATAACAGGGCGCTTTATCAGGCATCCCAGGCTGGTGATGTTGTGGCTGTTTACCTGATCCAGCCGGGTCAGTGGGCTGATCATGACGAGAGCCCGAATAAATTGTTTTTCGGTCTTTCTTGTGTGGCTTCGCTTCAGCGGCGTTTGGCTAAGTTCAATATCCCTTTGCTGGTCAAAGAGGCTGGTTATTATTCTGATTCTGCAGAGATGTTGCTCAATCTTGCGCGTTCCCTGAATTGTCAGGGCATCTGGTTTAATGATGAATACGGTGTGAATGAGCAAAACAGGGACAGGAAGGTAATAGTAGTATTTGATGCGGCAGGGCTCTCTTCGCATCGTTTCACGGATGCGGTTCTGGTAGAACCTGGCCGGGTAATGACGGGAAAGGGTGAGGCTTTTAAGATTTTCACACCCTTCAAGAAAGCCGTCTATCGGTATTTAAAGCCGGAAGACTGGATGCCGTGTCCATCACCATCAAAACAAACGCCTCTTGATATTGCTTCGGACCCTGTTCCTGTTGATCGGTATGCTCCGACGGCATCCAACATTCTTGAGAAATGGGGACCTGACGAGGCATCTGCCCATAAATCGTTAAATGGTTTTATTGAATCGCGAGTTCAAAATTATGTAGAGCAACGGGACTTTCCCGGGCTGGATGGCACAAGCAGCCTGTCACCTTGGCTGGTCGCTGGCATATTATCTATTCGACAGTGTTTTGATGCCGCCGTTCGTGCCAACAATGGTGAACTGGATAGTGGGAATGCCGGTATTACCTGTTGGTTAGGGGAGTTGGTATGGCGAGAGTTTTACAAGCATATACTGGTCGCGTTTCCCCGGGTTTCGATGCATCATCCTTTTCAGGTCGAAACGGACAAGCTGAACTGGCGGCATGACTCTGCTTTACAGGAAGCGTGGGAATCCGGAAAAACCGGCTTTCCTCTGGTCGATGCAGCCATGCGACAGTTGGTGGCTACGGGCTGGATGCATAACCGTTTGCGCATGGTGACCGCGATGTTCCTGTCCAAGAACCTGATGCTGGATTGGCGAATAGGCGAGCGCTTTTTCATGCGTCATCTGGTGGATGGCGATTTGGCCGCCAATAATGGGGGATGGCAGTGGTCAGCCAGTACCGGTACTGATGCGGCGCCGTATTTCAGGATGTTTAATCCTGTCAGCCAATCGGAGAAGTTTGACCCGGACGGCACGTTCATTCGCACCTGGGTGCCTGAGCTGGCAGCGCTGGATAATAAAGCGATTCATCAACCGGTGACGGGAAAGACGGGCGATTTGTTCGGTGCATTGGATTATCCTGCGCCGATTGTTGATCATTTCGCATCACGTCAGCGTGTGATAGAGGCCTTTAAAGGGTTGCGTTCATGAATGACTCTGAACATCTCAGCCGGTTTCTTGAAGTGTGGTCTGCGATAAGTGCGGACACGATTGATACGCTGGATCAGATCTACGATGAAAATATTGCCTTCTCTGATCCGTTGCATCACGTGCAGGGCTTACCGTCCTTGAGGCAATATATCGCCAACATGTATGAGAATGTGACTGAAGTCCGTTTCTCTTTTGGTAAAACACTGGTTGATGATGATCAGGCCTGTGTAGAGTGGGTGTTGCGTTATGCGCATCCGCGCCTGCGGGGTGGTGAGCCCATTGATATTCCTGGTTGCAGCCGGCTGGAATTTACTACGGCTGGGAAGGTGATCCGGCATCGAGATTACTTTGATGCCGGTGCTTTTCTTTACGAGCACCTGCCGATAGTGGGCTCTATTATCAGGGCATTGAAGCGAAGACTGTCAGAGGACTGATGTGTTCATGATGAGCTGTCAGTCGTTGATTGCTGTTATTTACCCCTTTCGAGTGATGCAATTTTTGATTTTAGCGCCTCGATCTCTTGCTCGAGCGCTTCAATTTTCTCCCGGGAGGCTGTTGCAAAAGCCCAATTCAGTGGCATAGGCGATGACCTTATTCTGCAATAGCACCTTATGCTGCTCTCAATATATTCTCTACCTCTTTTTCATGGCAATGCAGATCACCTCGTAA
>MUIA01000394.1 GCA_002084115.1 Oceanospirillales bacterium LUC14_002_19_P2
GATATTGTGGATTGTTGCTGCAATGCCTGGAATAAACTGTGTAGCGAGGCTGGACGGTTGTTCAGTTTATGCTCTCGCCAGTGGGCACTTATGCAGTAGTTAGAAAAGGCGATTGGTATTACACAGCGTTTGCCGCGGTTTGAGTCGCTGTTTCGCCGCATTGCCGAAGAGCATCAGATCGACTGGCGCCTGCTGGCCGCCATCAGCTACCAGGAATCCCACTGGTCGCCCAGGGCCCGGTCACCCACGGGCGTCAGAGGCATGATGATGCTGACGCTGACCACAGCCCGGGAAGTCGGCGTCCGCAATCGGCTGGATGTCGCACAGAGTGTGCGTGGGGGGGGCTGTGTACCTGACCCGAATCTATGACCGGCTGCCTGAGACGATCCACGAACTGGATCGCACCTGGATTGCCCTGGCCGCCTATAACGTCGGTATGGGGCATGTCTATGACGCCCGGGATCTCACTGTGCAGGCTGGCGGCAACCCGGACAAGTGGGAAGACCTGCGCTTTCAACTGTTATTACTTGAACAATCCTGGTGGTACCGACAAACCCGGTACGGCTATGCCCGTGGATCGGAGCCGGTGCGCTATGTCGAGAATATCCGCCTGTACTACCAACACCTGCAACAGCCACAGGTACTGGCACAATCTGACTGACTCAGCAGCAACCCTGTTGTTTCGCCTGTTTCTTTTCCAGACGACGGCGGCGGAAAAAATCTGACAACAGCTGCGAACATTCCTCTTCCAGCACACCACCTGTAACAGCCACCACATGATTCAGCCAGGGCATGTCCAGCAGCGTTGCCTGACTGGCCACTGCGCCGGCCTTAGGTTCGGTGGCACCATACACCAGCCGGCGAATCCGGCTATGGACGATGGCACCGGCACACATGGTACAGGGCTCCAGGGTGACATAGAGATCACAGTCCACCAGCCGGTAATTGTTGAGGGTGACCGCGGCATCGCGCAGCGCCTGGATCTCGGCATGGGCGACCGGGTCGACCCGGCTGATCGGGCTGTTGTAACCCCGACCGACGATGCGGTTCTCATGCACGACGATAGCGCCCACCGGCACCTCGTTCAGGGCTGCGCCCAGCCGCGCCAGGCGCAAGGCTTCCTGCATCCAATGCTGATCGGTTTCCTGATTCGCCTGCATTAAACTACTGCCATCATCTAAAAGGGCGGGATTATAGCGGCACGGTTCAATGAAACAACGTCAGAGCCAGGCAACCTCACCGGTGAGATGCGGTCTTCCACCCGTTGAATACAGTTGGAAATCAACACCCGATTCAACCTGTTGCCTACTGAAACACACATCCGACGGTAAGTAGACCGGGGTTTTAAACCGCACATCGATCGAAAACGGCTTATTCCCGATGGTGGACGCCAGTGCCGCCAGGCAACGGGCCTTGGACCACATACCGTGGGCAATTGGACGCCAAAAACCAAACAGTTTCGCCGTAAACGGGTAAAGATGGATCGGGTTACGATCCCCGGAAACCGCCCCGTACCGGCGCCCTAAGTCTGGCGGCAACGACCAGGTTTCATCCGGCTCGGGCGGCGTTTGATCCTGACGCAGTGGCTTGTTACCCGCAGCCTTCCCCGGCATTCGAGAGAGTGTCGTACTCACACTTTCCCACACAGGCTCCCCGTTCGCTTCTATGCGGGTATTGAAGTCAAACTCCAGCCCGGTATCCACCCGGCGGGTTTCACCGACGGTACAGTCAATCCACAACAGCTCCTCTTGTCCGACCGGCCGGTACTGGCGAATCCGGTTGCGAACATGCACCAGCCCCATGGGCGCCACTGGCATGGCATTGTGAACCAACAGATGCATCTGCAACGGAAAGGACAGAATATGCAGAAACGTCGCCGCCAGCGTTTCCTGCTGTTCAAACCCGCAGACCCGGTTATACGCCTTCACCTGGCTGCGATCAGCACGCACACCGGCGACGCTGACAGACAAAGCAGGCAGCGAATCACCTGCCGGACGTCCGCGCTTGACGGCTGCGCCCGCATAGAGACGCCACAGGGACGGAATGGACGATAACGTGTCTGCCTGCATGATGGATAACCGCTGTCTGGGACTTACAAGTCCTCGATTCTTACACGCACCGGTACCGTCGCATTGGCTGATTCACCACGGTATCCCTGCCCGATTGCCAATGACGTCAGACCTAACCGATTGTCATCCCCCCCAATCCTCTCTAAGATAGCGGAACCGATACCGGCACGATCAGGCAATAACACCCCGTACAGCCAAGGTGCTGACACTAGCAGCCGCCGCAATGGACTGACGGAATAACAACAGAAGCCGGGCAGTAACATGAGCGAATTAAGAGACGCAGGTATTCTGGTACGGATGGCACACCAGGCCTTCATGAATGCCGGGATTGATCCCACACCGATCTACAAGCGCTGCAACATCACGGCGCAACTGCTGGCTGACCAACGCACCCGCACCCCCCATCATGCACAAACCCTTTTCTGGCAGGCCTGTGAGGACGTCACCGGTGATCCGTTGATCGGTCTGCACCTGGGCGAACATACCCCGCTTTTTCGTGGTCAGGTGCTGGAATACCTGTTCCTGAGCAGCCACACCTTTGAGGAAGGGCTGCAACGGGCACTGCTCTACCAGCGTCTGCTGAGTGATGCCATCAGCGGTCGACTGGAAATAACCGAAGATCGCTGTGCGCTAATCGTAGCGCCATCCACTGGCGATGCCGTCAGCATCCGGCACCTGAGCGACAGCATCATGCTGGGTGTCATTCGTTTTTTCCAGCATGTCACGGACGGTGCATTTAAATCCTTAAGCATAACCTTCTCCCATGAAGGCGTGGGGGTTGACAGTGAATACCAGCGGGTGTTCGGTTGCCCGGTTAGCTTCGGTGGTGAGGCGGATGAACTGGTCTTTGATCCCGCCGTTCTCGGTTATCGTTCCCTGCATGCCGAACCGGAGCTGATGCGCGCCCACGAGCAGGTAGCCTCCGAGCAGATGGCCCGGCTGGAGAAGCAGGATGTGGTCATGGCGGTCACCCGGGTCATCGCCGAACTGCTGGACTCAGGCCAGGTCAGTCTGGAATCCGTAGCGGAACGACTGGAGATTACTGCCAGAACATTGCGAAGCCGACTGGCGGAAGCGGAAACCAGTTTCAACCAGTTGCTGGCCGGTTACCGGAGCAACCTGGCCCGGCGGTTGCTGGCACGAACGGATGAATCCATTGACGAGATTGTCTACCTGACCGGGTTTTCCGAACCCAGCACCTTCTACCGGGTCTTCAAGCGCTGGACCGGCCTGACACCCATTGAATACCGGCGCAGCAAAAAGCGCGAACGCGCCGCTGCAAGAAAAGTATCAGCAAAAACGAACCGACCGGAAGAAACGCCAGCCTGAAACGATTGCCGGTTTGTCATACAATAACAAACCGGCTATTGAGCAGGTCACCCATCCAGATGCAGGTTGCCGTTCTGCAACAGGGTATTCAGGATGGCGTTGTTATCGCCCAGGCTGGACAGATCAACATCCTGCAGGACAATCTTCTGGGTCACATCCCCGCCCTCGCCTGTCGGATGAATACTGATCTCGGTACTGCCATTGACCACTGCCACATCCAGGAACTGGTCAATGGTTTCCGGTGTACCGCTCGACAGCAACTGACTCAGGTCGATGGCATCGCCACTGACACTGGCATCGAAATCGGTAATGGTATCCACGGCAATGATAGACGCGGTCCCTTCATCACCGGCAATCCACACAAAGGTATCGGAGCCCGCGCCGCCGGTCAGGGTGTCATTGCCGGCACCGCCGATCATGAAGTCATCCCCATCGAGGCCCAGCAGGGTGTCATCGCCGGCCATGCCATTGATCTGTTCACCAAACGCGGTACCCGTCAGGGTCTCGCCATTGACGGTGCCATCAATACCGCCGGTGCTGTCTAGGGTATGCTCATCAATAAAGTCTTCCAGCTGGCTGGCCTGGTAGAGGTTGCTGATCTGGGTGGCATCCAGCGCTTCATTGAATACCGCGAAATCATCGACGGCACCGTCCAGGTAACCGTCAGCCGACCAG
>MUIA01000298.1 GCA_002084115.1 Oceanospirillales bacterium LUC14_002_19_P2
ACCCTCTCCCTGAAACTGAAGGTCAATCATTTTCAGCTCAGGGCGAAGATTTACATGACCGCTCTGCGGGCATCATTCGAGCAGCTAAGGTTATTCGTTACTGCGTAACTTGAGTTATTTAAACAAGGTGCGAAAAACAGGGAGTAGCAATGACAGTCGATACCAAAAACACCAAAACTGACAATCCGCCCCAGCCAACCAGAGACATAACATACGGTCCTTCAGACCCCTTGCTTTATCGGGACGTCAAACAAGAACTACAAGACTATATAGCCAGACGCTACCGTACAGTTATTGAGAGCGCGGAAGAAGAAGCCAAGACACCAGCGGACAGAGAAATCCTGACCAACCAAAAGTACCATTTATTCAGGGCCGCAATGACACTTATCCTGACCATCGACGACATGAGCATCAAACCTGCCGATGCAGAAGCATGGCAAGAAGTGATCAAACTAGCGTTCGTAACTGGCAAACTGATGGAACGCATCGACCGCCTTGATAGCGTTACATCTGTCATCAACACAAAACAGATAAATCACAAAAGAGCACTGAAAGCGAGTTCCGCTAAACAAGCCGAACTTGACAGCAAACTGGCTGAGTTCAAAAAAATTTATAGGCGCGCATCTTCAAGCCTTGAAACAAAAAGCGAAAGGAATCAACGACTTGCTGACATTATGGGCGTGTCAGAGCGAACAATCAGAGAATATATAAAAAAAGTTTTGGCAGAATCTTAAGGTTCTTCCAACCTGGGCTCAACAATAAAAAACATCGTGATACAGCAATTCTGTTCACGGTGTTTTTTTGTTTAGCAACACAGGCACTAAGACATGGAAAAACATGATCGTCTACTGACCTGGCCCCAGGTCGAAGCCTTGGTCGCCATGGGGCGCAAGGCCGCATGGGAAAGATGGACCAGCGGACTCTTCCCGCGTCCGATGAAGCTGCCTAACAGCAACCGCAATCGCTGGCGTGAGTCAGAGATACAAGCGTGGATCGCTGGAAACTGGGAGGCCTGCTAATGACTGAAAGCAAGAATAGGATGTTCCTGCTGGACAGTCTTGAACTGGCCTACTCGCAGGGAATAAGTGCTGACGTATGTTGTATCGACATCACACCTGGACGTCCGTCACTGATAGAACTTGCCCTTGTGGCATTTCTCGAAGCCGGTCCCGCAGGTTTACGTCAGGAACAGGTATATCCGCCCGTTGGACGAAAGCTGTCTACCGGCGACACATACACTACCGGCAACCTGCGCAACCAGGTCTGCGAATTACGCAAGAAAGATATCCGCATCATCGGCTGGATTGATCCGTACCAGTCAAGAGATGGCCGGGTGACGTATTACAAGCGCTATGCCTTCGCAGGCTCATGGGTCGCACTTCGCGCCGCCCTGATGATCAATCAATATCGTCGGGCAAGGGGAGCCCCGCGAATCCCGTTTTATCAGGTACTGCGGTTTTTCCTTAGCTTTCCATCGGACGGCAAGGAATAAACCTTACTGTTGTCACAGGGCTGCCGGGGTCTCCCCCGGCGTCCTGATTACCTGACGGAAACAGGGAATGTACAGGTATGGCTTCCAGACCCACTACACCGCTTGAAATAACCGTCAACGGCAAACCTGTCGTGTTATTGAGCAACCACAGCTTTTATCTGTCGCTGATGTTTATTGCGCCGGAGTATCGGGAAATAGCCTATATCACGATGGACTCAGGGTATGTGCCCTGTGATGTCTACGAGTTGTTTAACAACGGCAAGCCGTTGCCTGAACTACCGCCAACGCCAAAGCGCTCAACCAGAAAGGAAAAGGAATGAGCCAATACAAAAAGGTCATGGACCCCACAGCGCACGCCCTGGAAAAACTAGCCATCGCTAAAGGTCATACAGATGACACTGCTCCAACTGTGCCAGACACTCAACACGCCAAGGCCATGTCTCAACCATATGACACGCATGCGATTACATTTCAAAAAGTTGGCGACCTCATCAAGAACATTGACATACCCGAATGGCTGATTGAGGACTTTATCGAAATGAATACGCTATCGCTGATATTCGGGCCACCAGCAAGCTACAAATCATTCGTAGCGGTCGATTTCGCTGCGTGTATCGCCACCGGCAATCCATGGCACGGACATGATGTAAAACAAAGTCCGGTGTTTTACATCGCCGGAGAAGGTCATACAGGCTTAAAACGCCGTTTTCTTGCTTGGTCGATTGAACACAATACCGACCTGAACGACACCCCTCTGATGATGTCAGATTGTTCAACAGACCTTATGAACGCCAATGCCAGAAAGACGCTATGTGAACAAATAGATCAAATGATCAAAGATATAGGGACTCCCCCGGGCCTCATTATCTTCGATACCCTTGCTCGAAATTCCAGCGGTAACGAAAATGACAACAGTGAAATGTCACGACTCATCAGAGAAGTGGAATTCTTCATGAAACATTTCAACTGCAACATTCTGCTGGTTCATCATACGGGACATAAAGAAAGCAACAGAAGCCGTGGCGCATCCAGCCTGAAAGGCGGGCTTGATCCGGAATATCAGGTGAAGCGTGACGGTGAATCCAACTTGGTGACAATCCAAAATACAAAATTAAAGGACGGAGAAGCACCCCATCGAAAAACCCTGGAATTTTGCCAGGTAGAACTGGGTATCTATGACGCCAAAGGCCGCCCCGTCACCAGCGGCGTACTGGTTGATACAGACAAACAACCTTCACCCGAACAGAAAAGTACAAATCTTGGCAAAAATGAAGAAATCGTGTGGCAGGCTATTCGTAGTCGTATGGCTAAAGACGAACCCACCGAGGCCGCTGTCATCCGTGATGACTTGAAAGCACAGGGTTTTGGTGTCAGTAATTTTTCCCGTGTGCGCACCAGTCTGCTGAATAAAGGACTTATCAAGGATGACAATGGCCGACTCATACCCGTCAATCTCAATGGCTGAACCTATTCGTCACGTCATCATTTCCTATAGGGTTTGATGACGTGACGAGCGGTTTACCCACGCCCTCCTGCGCTAAACAAATATCTCCTGCGTAGTATTGCCCGTAATTTTTGATAATAGTTAGCCTGTCAAACTGGACTGTTATCAATTTATTGCCTGTATTTGATAGTCTTATCCTAGTTTTATCATTCTTATTAAGAATACTTGTCATGTACCCAGCCACTTCAGCTTCACCAAAACCACTCGGCTCATGGCGCTTACAACAAACGACAGCATACCCTAGAAACATAGAGTCACTGGCAACAATTAATGATGCTGCCTGCAAAGCAAACTGTGGGATAGTCGCCATGCGTGTATTTCATTTTCTGGAAGAAGGAAAATTGATACCTATCAGGCATAACGAGTGCAAAGAGCCAGAACCGATGTCAACACTCAGTCTCTTTGGTAGATTGGACGACGACTTCATCAGCAAAGGTATTAGTATGGATGAAGCAGAAGGTTGCCACCAAGACAAAATAAGACAAACCCATGATATCCTTTTATCAATTCCGGTTCATGAACATGCTGTAATCAGCTTCAAATACAATGTCGCAGGCAAGCAAAAAGGCCACTTTTGCAACATCCTGCGTGTAGGTTCTGGCTACTTGATTATTGATGCAATCAACAAGGAAGCCTTTTACAGGTATATCGATTGCAGCGATTTGTGGGAGTATTTTCAAATCAAGCTACCACGAATGGACGCTGAACAGATCACTAGCATGTCGATAATTCATTGATCTTTTCAGTGAATGTACCTCGGATGAACTCACCACTCTAACAGCCTGTAAAGCCCGATCACGCTGTACAGACTTCCACCTACAACACCAACTAACCTTGCCATATTTGCCACTGCCGCTGGCGAAAAAAACTGATAAACACGCTTTTTACCTGCGATTCAGGGCGAACAGAAAGGAGTCCACTTTGTCACTCTGCGTACAGGGTTCAAACAATGACACTTCCCGCCATTCCATGCCCTTCTGAACTGCGTATAATCCCGATCCAATCAAAACCATTTCTACCCGCTCCAAGCTACCGAGGCCCACGCTTCGCTGCCCGCCGTCAAAACGGGACAGCCA
>MUIA01000112.1 GCA_002084115.1 Oceanospirillales bacterium LUC14_002_19_P2
AAACCCTCTCCCTGAAACTGAAGGTCAATCATTTTCAGCTCAGGGCGAAGATTTACATGACCGCTCTGCGGGCATCATTCGAGCAGCTAAGGTTATTCGTTACTGCGTAACTTGAGTTTATCAGTGCGTTAGAGAATGTTTTTGAAGTATTCCAGTGATTCTGGATTGATCAATGCATCGGTATTCTTAACGGTTTCTCCGTTAATGGTTGCTTTTACTGCTAATTCACTGAGTTTCCCACTGACAGTTCTGGGCAGGTCGGCCACTTGAAGAATTTTTGCCGGCACATGGCGAGGCGTGGTATTGGCACGAATTGTTTTCCTGATAAAGGATTCCAGGCATTCATCCAACGTCTGATCACCTGAAAGACGGACAAACAAAACAACTTTTTCATCGCCATCCTCAAGATGCCCAACAGCAAGGCTTTCCTGAACTTCCGGAATTTTTTCAACCTGGCGATAAATCTCAGCCGTGCCAATACGAACTCCTCCAGGATTGAGTACCGCATCAGAGCGCCCAAAAATAATCACGCCATCTTCTGCAGTGAGTTCGCCATAATCGCCGTGGGACCAGAGACCTGGATGAGCCTCGAAATAGGCTTTGCGGTATTTTTTACCGTCGGGATCATTCCAGAAGCTGACTGGCATCGAAGGGAAACTGTTCCGGCAAACCAATTCTCCCTTCTGTTCCTTTAATATGCCCCCCTCACTACTGATGAACTGCACATCCATGCCCAGTCCCCGGCACTGCAGCTGTCCCCGGTAAACCGGCCGGATCGGGCACCCCAAAGCAAAGCAGGAAACGATATCCGTTCCGCCAGAGATAGAGGCAAGGTTAATATCAGAGGAAATGGCATCGTAAACAAAATCAAAACTCTCATGCAGCAGGGGAGAGCCCGTCGATAAAATGCGCTGTAATGCCGAGAGGTTGTGATGATCGGCCGGGCGATAACCGGCTTTTTCAAGCGCGGAAATATACCGTGCGCTGGTGCCGAATACAGAGACCTGCTCCTGTTCAATAATTCGCCACAGGGCATCGGGGCCGGGATGGAATGGCGAGCCATCATAGAGCACCACGGTTGCCCCTGTCATCAGGGCACTGGTTTGCCAGTTCCACATCATCCAGCCACAGGTGGTGAAATAAAACAGAATGTCGCTATTCCCAATATCGGTGTGAAGACTCAACTCTTTGGCATGCTGGAGGAGGGTGCCACCATGGCCATGCACGATACACTTGGGCGCACCCGTGGTGCCTGAAGAATACAAAATGTAGAGTGGATGGTTAAACGCAACCGGTTCAAAACGAATGCTATCGGCCTTATTGTCAATGAAGGTGCCATAGGGCATAAAACCCGCTGTCGTGATGTTGTCAGTTTTGCCATTTAAAAACGGTATAACGATCACGTTTTGCAATGATGGGATAGCCTCTTCAAGCGCTTTGAGGCGTTCCAGCGTATCAATGGTCTTAGCATTGTAAAAATAACCATCTGCAGCGATCAGTAATTTAGGATTGATCTGACCAAATCGATCCAGCACGCCATTAAAGCCAAAGTCTGGTGAGCAGGATGACCAGATGGCGCCGAGACTGGTAGTGGCCAACATCATCACGACAGTTTCGATGCAGTTCGGTAGCAACCCTGCCACGCGGTCACCTTTTTCAATCCCTGCGTTTCTCAGGGCTTCAGCCGCACGAGCAACTTGCTGGTAGAGCTCCGCATGACTGACAGCCTGGCGTTCACCATCTTCACGACAAAACACCAGGGCTGATTTTTCATCCCTGCTGCGCAGCAGGTGTTCAGCATAATTCAGGGTGGCTCCCTCGAACCATCGGGTATCAGGCAAGGATTCGGCATCAGCAAACACCTGCAGAGCGGGCTGTGAAAAATGAATATTCTGATACTCTACGAGAAATGCCCAGAACTCAGGACTGTTAGCCACACTCCATTGATACAGCGCGTCATAACGCTTGTGATCCGTACCAAAACGCTCATTCACGGCTAACATGAAACGCCATAGGGCTGAGGTGCGAACCTGTTCTTCAGAGGGTGACCAGAGAGGGGTATTCATTGTCATTATCGTCCATTCCTGTGTCTGGTATGGCTGGGACATCAGGGTTTTATTGGCTGTAGTGCGGCTGCGACTTTTGAGTGATTGGGTTGCCCCAGGTGGCTGCAGACATAATGGTTGGCACGCAGCAAGGCATTGATATCCACGCCGGTTTCAATACCCAGACCGTTCAGCATATAAAGCACATCTTCCGTCGCTACATTTCCTGAGGCTCCCCGGGCATAAGGGCAACCACCCAGGCCGGCAATGGCACTGTCGATGACAGCGACACCTTCCTGCAAAACCGCATACAAATTGGCTAGCGCCTGACCATAAGTATCGTGAAAATGTGCCGCCAGAGCAGAGAGTGGTACCTGCTTGCTGACGGTTCTGATCAATTGCCGGGCGTTTTCCGGTGTTCCAACACCAATCGTGTCACCCAGTGAAAGTTCATAGCAACCCAGATCCATCAGAGATTTGCTGACTATTGCGACACGCTCTGCATCAATCTGTCCTTCATAAGGGCAGCCCAATGTACAGGACACATAACCACGTACCCTGAGGTTATGCTGTTGAGCTATGGGCATCAATGCGGCGATACGCTCCAGGCTTTCCTCAACAGAGCAATTGATATTTTTTTGAGTAAAGGCGTCAGACGCAGCGGTGAACACCGCAATATCCTTAACGCCAGCGTCAATGGCATCTTCAAGTCCCTTCACGTTAGGTACCAAGGCGAAGTAGCGAACCGCAGAGTTAGCAGACAGACCCTGGAAGACCTGATCGGTGTCAGCCAACTGCGGTATTCGTGAGGGAGAAACAAAACTCCCGGCCTCAATCTGACTGAGGCCGGCATTGCTGAGCAGCTCGATAAAAGCAATTCGTTCAGCAGGCGTCAGGGTATGTGGCTGGTTTTGCAGTCCATCCCGGGGGCCGACCTCAACGAGTGTGACTTTTTCGGGCAGGTTCATGAAGCAGGCTCCTCGGTCATAGCCAGCAGGGGTACGCCTTCTTCAACAAGGTCGCCATGGTTATAGAATACATCAGCAATTTCACCGGCGCGGGGGGCCCGGATGGTATGCTCCATTTTCATGGCTTCCATCACCAGCAGGGGCGCATCCGCAAGTACCTGGTCACCGGGTTTGACCTGAACGGAAACAATGGTGCCATTCATAGGGGCATTGAATCCGGAGCCCGCTTCTTCAAGGACATCGTAATCGGGCATCGATAGATTGAGTGTCAGAGAGTCTGATACCACAGTGAGCATGTCACTGTGTTGAACCATAGAAAACAGGCCATGGCGGTTACCCGTCAGCATGACGCTATCGTTGGTATAACTTAGCCCATCCACATCAATTGCTTCACCGTTTATCTGGCAGTGGTGATGGTGCCCTTTGGGCGTCACATCAACATCGACCATTTCGCTGTTACAGGCGAATCGAAACTGGCTGATCGCCGGCAGGTTCATACGCCAGCCCTGCCCAGCTAACCAGGGATTTATCGTTTGCTGTTGCGTCGTCTGATGCAAACGCCAGAGTGCCGCAACGGCCAGAGATAACAGACGTTGATCTTGCGGCTCGCTGATAAGCGATGCCTTATTTTGTTCAATCAGGCCAGTGCTGAAATTCACAGAACAGAATTGCGGGTTGTCCAAAACCCGTATGAGGAAATCCCGATTGGTAGAGATACCGGCAATCCGGGTATCCTGAAGTGCTGCGCACATACCTGCAATCGCCTGATCACGGGATTCACCCCAAACCACCAGTTTCGCCAACATCGGATCGTAATACGGTGAGACCTGATCCCCCGTACGGATACCGGTCTCTACGCGCAACTGATCAGATTCTGCAGGAAAGGACAGATAGGCAATATCGCCGGCTGCTGGCATGAAATCCTGCGCTACCTGTTCAGCGTATAGGCGAGTCTCAACAGCATGTCCGTTTACACTGACCTGGTTCTGAGACAATGGTAACGTCTGTCCATCGGCAACCCGCAGTTGCCATTTCACCAAGTCTTGTCCGGTTATCATTTCAGTGACTGGGTGCTCAACCTGCAGACGGGTATTCATCTCCATGAAATAGAACTGGCCATCACTGTCGAGAAGAAACTCAACAGTGCCCGCACCGGTATACCCAATCGCCTGACCTGCTGCCACTGCGGCAGTTCCCATGGCGATCCGAACGTTATCCGTAAGGCCCGGGGCAGGGGCTTCCTCAACCACTTTCTGGTGTCGCCGTTGCACTGAACAATCACGATCTGCCAGATAGATGCCCGAGCCGGCATTATCAAAGAATATCTGTACTTCAACGTGACGGGGCGAGGGCAGGTATTTTTCCAGTAGCAGTGTGTCATCAGCAAAAGATTTCAGGGCTTCACGTCGGGCGCCAGTAAGCGCTTCTGCAAATGCTCCTTCCTGCTCAACGACACGCATACCTTTACCGCCACCACCGGCCGATGCCTTCAACATGACGGGGAAACCAATGGCGCGGGCGGCATCCAGCAGCTTGTCATCCTGTTGGTCATGACCGTGAAAACCCGGCAACAAAGGCACGCCGGCTGTCTCCATCAAACGCTTGGCTTCACTCTTTGAACCCATGGCATCAATGGCACTGGGTGGAGGACCGACCCATTTCAACCCGGCATCTATGACTGCCTGGGCAAAACCGGCATTTTCTGATAGAAACCCATAGCCAGGGTGAATGGCGTCAGCCCCGGATTTTTCTGCCGCCGCCAGTATCGCTGGAATATTGAGATAACTGTCAGTCGCAGGAGCCGGGCCGACGCAATAGCCCTCATCCGCGCTGGCAACGTGGAGAGCCCGTTGATCCGGCTCGGAATAAATGGCAACCGTTCTCAGCCCCAGTCGTTTGGCCGTTTTAAAAATACGGCAAGCGATCTCACCACGGTTAGCGACCAAGAGTTTGGTAATGCTTTGAATGCCGTGACTCATGGCTGCTCCTTGATCCAGGCAGGGCGTCGTTTTTCCAGGAAAGCCTGGAGGCCTTCCTGCCCTTCATCAGAGGTTCTTATCCGGGCAATTCGGTCACTGGTGTCAGCAATCAGTTGCTCATCTAATGCTTGACTGGATACAGTCTCAATCAGTGACTTACAGGCCGCCATGGCCGATGGCCCATTGCTGAGCACGCGAGTAATGAGGTTTTCCGCGACGGCCTCAAGATCATCATCAATGGCATGTACCAGACCAAGCTGACAGGCCTGAGAAGCATGAATCACTTCTGCGGTCAGCATATAGCGTCGTGCTGAACGTTCACCGATGGCTCGAATAACATAAGGGCTGATCACCGCCGGAATCAGGCCAATTTTGACTTCACTGAGACAGAAGCAGGCATCAGAAGCACAGAACGCCATGTCACTGGCCGCAATAATGCCAAGCGAACCACCGTAAGCGGCACCGTTGACAAGACTAATAACAGGACAGGGGAACGTATCAATACGCTGCATCAGACTGGCCAGTGCCTTGGCGTCTGACAGGTTGTCCTCGATCGAAAGAGAGGCGGTGCGCTTCATCCAGCCTAAGTCGGCACCGGCTGAAAAGTTACCACCCGCCGCGTCGATGATTAAAACGCGGACATTCTTATCGGCAAGCCACTGATCCAGTTGATGATTGATCGCATCAATCATGCGGTCATCGAACGCGTTGCGCTTCTCAGGACGATTAAAGGTCAAGCGTGCTACACCGCGCTTGTCCAGTGTATGCAGAATCGTCTTTTCGGAATCACTCATAGACTTCCCCCTTACATCCTGAACAGACCAAAACGGGTTTCTTCAGACGGGGCATTCATTGATGTACTGATCGACAGCCCTAGTACCTGCCGGGTATCTGCCGGGTCAATGATGCCGTCATCCCAGAGGCGGGCACTGGCGTAGAAGGGGCAGCCCTGAAGGTCATAGTCTGCAATGACTGATGATCGATACTCCTGCTCATCCTGTTCCGCCCACTCTTGTCCCTGCTTTTCCAGGGAGGCACGGCGCACCATGGAGAGCACGCCCGCCGCCTGTTCACCACCCATGACTGATATGCGGGCATTGGGCCAGCTCCAGAGGAAGCGAGGGTCATAGGCACGGCCACACATCCCGTAATTGCCCGCCCCGAAGCTGCCACCGATCAGAACGGTAAATTTTGGCACCGCGGCACAAGCCACAGCCGTCACCAGCTTGGCGCCATGCTTGGCTATACCGCCGGCTTCATAGCGCGATCCAACCATGAAACCGGTGATGTTTTGCAGGAATACCAGGGGAATATTGCGCTGACAGCAGAGTTCAATAAAATGGGCGCCTTTTTGGGCGGACTCTGAAAAGAGAATGCCGTTATTTGCCAATATGCCGACCGTATGCCCCCAGATTTTGGCAAAACCACAGACCAGTGTTTTGCCAAACAGGGCTTTGAATTCATCAAATTCAGAATCATCCACGATACGGGCAATCACTTCCCGAACGTCATACGGGGTCTTAAGGCTTTCCGGAACGACGCCGTATATCTCATCCGGGGAATAGCGTGGTGGCACGATATCACTGGCCACAGGTGTCTGGCGGGGAGGGCGGTTGAGCCTGGCCACGCACTGACGTGCGAGCTGCAGCGCATGATGATCATCATGCGCATAATGATCCACGACGCCGGAGGTTCGCGCATGAACCTCTGCGCCGCCCAGATCCTCGGCACTGATCGTTTCTCCGGTAGCCGCTTTCACGAGGGGAGGCCCTGCCAGAAAAATCGTCCCCTGTTGCTTGACGATAATGCTTTCATCCGACATTGCGGGTACATAGGCACCCCCAGCCGTGCAGGACCCCATGACAACAGCAATCTGGGCAATGCCTTTGGCAGACATGCGTGCCTGATTGAAAAAGATGCGGCCAAAGTGCTCGCGATCCGGAAATACGTCGTCCTGACGGGGCAGGTTGGCACCGCCCGAGTCCACCAGGTAGATACACGGCAGATGATTCTGCTCAGCAATCGTCTGTGCCCTGAGGTGTTTTTTGACCGTCAGCGGATAGTAGCTACCGCCTTTCACTGTGGCATCATTCGCCACAATCATACATTCCTGCCCACTGACACGGCCAATGCCAGCGACGGCGCCAGCGGCCGGCACGGATTCATCGTAGACATCCAGGGCAGCAAACTGACCCACTTCCAGAAAGGCCGAACCAGGATCCAGCAGGATGTTGATACGGTCTCTTACCAGTAGCTTCCCTCGTCGGGTATGTCGCATTCGAGCCTGTTCACCACCACCGTCACTGATGATGGATGCCCTCTGTTTGAGATCCGACACCAGGTCCGCCATTGCCCGATAATTGGACTGAAATGTCTCTGAACCGGTGTTTACCTGACTTTTGATAACCCCCATGACCGACAGCCCTCAAGCGCTTTCACGGAACAGTTCACGTCCGATCAGCATCCGCCGAATTTCTGATGTGCCGGCGCCGATCTCGTACAGTTTGGCATCACGCAGGTAGCGGCCTACGGGATATTCATTGATATACCCGTTGCCGCCCAGAATCTGGATCGCTTCAAGTGCCATCTGGGTGGCTTTCTCTGCACAGTAGAGAATGACACCGGCGGCATCTTTACGTGTTGCTTCGCCACGGTCACAGGCTTTGGCGACAGTATAGAGATAAGCCCTGCAGGCGCTGAGCCCGGTGTACATATCCGCCAGCTTGCCCTGAATGAGCTGGAATTCACCGATAGGCTGGTCAAACTGCTTGCGGTCATGGACATACGGGATAACGGCGTCCAGGCAGGCCTGCATGATTCCTACAGGGCCTCCACTGAGAACGACCCGTTCATAATCAAGTCCGCTCATGAGAACCCGAACGCCACCATTTTCAACGCCCAGGATATTCTCAGCCGGTACTTCACAGTCTTCGAACACCAGTTCACAGGTGTTTGAACCGCGCATGCCCAGCTTGTCGAGTTTTTGCGCCTGAGAGAAGCCATTGAAATCACGCTCAATAATAAAAGCAGTGATACCCTTGGCATCCTTTTCAGGTGCGGTCTTGGCGTAGACGACATAGGTGTTGGCATCCGGCCCATTGGTGATCCACATCTTGTTGCCATTGAGGATATAGCGATCACCGCGCTTTTCTGCACGCAGGCGCATACTGACAACATCAGAACCCGCGCCGGGTTCACTCATAGCCAATGCGCCAACGTGTTCACCGGAAATTAGTTTGGGAAGGTATTTATTCCTCTGTTCGTCTGTGCCATTGAGCTTGATCTGGTTGACACAGAGATTGGAGTGAGCGCCGTAGCTTAGTCCTATGGACGCCGAGGCCCGGCTGATCTCTTCCATGGCGATGACATGGGCAAGATAGCCCATGTTACTGCCTCCCCACTGGTCTGGCACGGTAACGCCAAGCAAACCCATGTCTCCAAATTTTTTCCAGAGGTGGGCAGGGAAGAGGTTGTCACGATCCACATCCGCAGCAATGGGGGCAATTTTCCGGGCTGCAAACTGCTGCACTTGTGCGCGCAGCATCTCCGTCGTTTCATCAAGACCAAAGTTTAAACTGCTAACCGGGGTAACCATGACGCCTCCTGTTGAGGTTTTGACCGTGTTATGACGGCTATTCTTATTGTTCAGATGCTGTTGCTGTTTCAATCACGTGCATCAAAGCCTGACGGCAGCGCTGTTCTGCCTCGTCCAGTTCATGCTGCATGATCTGGATATCATGCAGTTGCTGCTCCAGCGCAGCGCGGTGTTCTGCGATTTTGTTTAGCATGACACGGAGCTGTTTTTCATTCCCGCTGTGTGGATCGTAGAGCTCAAACAGTTCTTTTGATTCATCCAAGCTGAAACCGAGCCGTTTCCCTCTCAGGATCAGTTTAAGCCGAACCCGGTCGCCATGGGTATAAATGCGATTCTGTCCCTGACGCTCAGGCGCCAACAGGCCATGCTCTTCATAAAAGCGTATCGCCCGGGTGGTGATATCAAATTCTTTTGCCAGTTCAGAAATGGTGTAAGTTTGGCTCATACATGATGTCAAAAGCGTTTAATGAATTGTTATCGGCTTGCAGGACAACATAGCTTACCTTTACGTTAACGTAAAGTATGATGGGTTATTCTATGTATCATAAGGTAAGCTTAAGCCGTCTCAGAAGCCGTTAAAGGCGGCTTCTGAAAACTCATTCATTTAAACGTTAAATTCTGCCCAGACAGGGGCATGATCAGATGGCTTTTCCATGGCTCTGATGTCGTAATCAACGCCTGCAGCTGTGAGTGTTTGAGTCATTGGGGCAGTAGCGAGTATTCCATCAATTCGCAGCCCACGTTTAGGTTCCCTATCAAAGCCTTTAGAACGATAGTCAAACCAGCTAAATTGGCTAAGTTACCCCTTGTGGTTGGTAGCACCAATGTCCAATGATTTTCTCGAACATGCGTGCAGTCGTCAGCCTATGACGCTCTGTTAGAGCGCGCCGCCAAGCGAGGTAATGAGTCAT
>MUIA01000182.1 GCA_002084115.1 Oceanospirillales bacterium LUC14_002_19_P2
TGATGGGGTTGCCGACATGTCTGATCCTTCAGAAGTTTTGATCTATACAAATCAATCGTCTTCTAAAGGCTATTTCTGTTGCAATCCCTCACTTTTCATCCGCCAACCTGTAAAAGCACCTTTTTTATTAGATAATGCCCGATTTACGTCAGAAGTCGTTTTATCTAAATTTTGAAGGTAAACCTCTAGTAGTTTTTTATAAATAGTGCTGCGTTTACGGAGCTGATTCAAAGCACTTTTAGTAATTTTACTGGTAGCGATGAATTTCTCTCGTATCAGTGCATATGTGGTTAGGGCTTTGTCCCATTTTCTTTCGAAGCGTAATTTTGTTGGTGTTTTATGTTCTGTGTGGTAATGCTTATGGCGGTGTCTTCTTAATTCTCTGAATTCTGGTGTTTTTATACATTTTTTATTGAGGGATGATGTAAGCGTTTTGATACTGGCTTTAATGTTTGTGCTACATATTTCCTTGGAGATCAGACTTCGATTAAGTCGAACCGGTTGCTGGCATCTTTGTGAAGGCGCAGTGTCAGTGACTAACGGGAAGTGGTTGTCATAACGATAAAAAATCTCTTCTCCGGCTTCGATAGTTCGCAATGCTTCTAAGTACAGTATGTCTTTTTTGTCATCATAAACAAGTCTTGAATTGGCAAACGCGAAGTTGTTGGCAGGATCATTGGCCAAGCTCGCTAATCCACGGTTAGGCATATACTCTTTCAAACCATTGATAACATAACAGGCATTGGCTGATTTTCCTTTTAACATTTTGGCATGAGATCTAAGGACAGGTGTATTCAACCAGCTTTCTCTATCAGCTTTTGAAAGAAGATAAAGATCACCATCGTAAGTCGTAATATGGCTGCCTTTAGGAATACATTTTCTGGCAAATAACCCTTTACCTGCATTCCTTATGGTGCATTTATCTCTTACTTTAATGGCGTCTGAAGTAGTGGCTTTCGGATTGTCGATTCGAAGTTTTGGTTCGGGGTCATACGGAACAGGTATGCCTGGAACCGGGTTTTCTGACAAAAGAAAACGTGTTTCGCGGCGTGTTAATTTACAGCCCTGAAAAATCTGATATGAGAATTCCATGATATTTTGCTGTTTAATTTAATGTATATCATAGAGTTACAAACTGTCTTTTTGTAGCTGAGAATGTTATCAGCACTGACGTCATTGTTTATCTGTGTCAGTAAAAAGCCGACAATGGAGGAGTTATCATTGTCGGCCTGTACCTTAATACAATATGCGGCAGCGGATGGTGCCGTTAACATCCTGAACCTTCTCCAGTGCCAGCTGGCTCTGGTCAGCCTCGACGTCAATGACGACATAACCCACATCCTCACAGGTCTGCAGGTACTGACCGCTGATATTGATATTGTTGTCAGAGAAGATGTTGTTGATAGCTGACAGTACGCCAGGCACATTCTTGTGGATATGTAGAATCCGGTGCTTTCCGGGGTGAGCCGGGAGCGCGACTTCCGGGAAATTCACAGACGACAGAGAGGTACCGTTGTCGCTGTATTTCGCCAGTTTCTCCGCGACTTCTTTACCAATGTTTTCCTGTGCTTCCAGAGTGCTGCCGCCGACGTGTGGTGTCAGGATGACATTGTCGAATTCACGCAACGGCGAGATGAACTCTTCATCGTTTGAGCGGGGTTCCACAGGGAAAACGTCAATAGCTGCGCCCAATAGTTTCTGGCTCTGCAGGGCTGACACCAGGGCATCAATCGCAACCACTGTGCCGCGAGACGCATTGATTAGAATGGCATTGTCTTTCATCGCCGCCAGTTCGGCTTCACCGAACATCTCTTGGGTGGCTTTGGTTTCTGGCACATGTAGGGTAACTATATCGGCTATGCCGAGCAGTTCATCCAGGTCATGAATCTGGGTGGCGTTGCCCAACGGCAGGCGGGTGACGACATCGTAGAAGTAAACTTCCATGCTCAGGGATTCTGCCAGTACACTCAGCTGGCTGCCGATATTGCCATAGCCGACAATGCCCAGCTTTTTGCCACGAATTTCATAGGAGTTTTTTGCACTCTTTCGCCATACACCACGATGTGCCAGGGCGCTTTTCTCAGGAACGCCACGCAGCAGCAGGATGGCTTCTGCCAGTACCAGTTCGGCAACAGAGCGTGTATTGGAATAGGGGGCATTGAAGACGGCAACACCACGACGGGTAGCCGCCTGCAGCTCGACCTGGTTGGTGCCAATGCAGAAACAGCCGACGGCTATCAGCTTTTCGGCATGGGCAAAGATCTCTTCCGTAAGCTGGGTCCGGGAGCGAATACCGATGAAGTGTGCTTCACGAACCCGCTCTTTCAGCTCATTATCCGGCAATGAGGTCGAGAGATAGTCTATGTTGGTATAGCCTTGGGCTTTCAGCGTGTCGACAGCTGACTGGTGAACGCCCTCAAGTAGCAGAAAACGAATCTTGCTCTTGTCCAGTGATGTTGTGGCCATGCTCGCTTATCCCGACTTCATTCTTGGTGTTTTATCATGCCCGGCAGTGTTCCGGCGGGCGCCTGATGATAACATAGCCTTCCAGAAGAACGGACAACCCTGTTCAATGAAATTTGTTCAGGTCAATAATGAAAAATACGTGAAAACGGGGAGAAATCCGTGAATACGGGGGATAGCGCATGACCCGCGAGCAGTTTCCGCATAACGCCCTTTCACCGGAAGACCGCGCCGAACGGGTGGCGCAGCTGACCGCGTGCGTGGCGCCCGCAAGAGTTCTCACCGATGATGACGCCCTGCAAACTTGGGGACGGGACTGGACCCGTTTCCATGATCCGGCGCCCCTGGCCGTTGTCTTCCCGAAGGCCGTCGATCAGGTTCAGGCCGTCGTCCGCTTTGCCCGTGAACACAATATCGGACTGGTGCCGTCTGGTGGTCGAACCGGCCTGAGTGCTGGCGCGGTCGCCGTGCAGGGGGAAATTGTGGTTTCGTTTGATCACATGAATACGATCAGTGATTTCAATGCTGTGGATCGAACCGTCGTCTGCGGTCCCGGTGTTGTGACGGAGCAGCTGCAGCAGTTTGCCGAGGATCAGGGACTCTATTACCCGGTGGATTTTGCCTCCAGTGGTTCCAGCCATGTCGGCGGTAATATCGCGACCAATGCCGGTGGTATTAAAGTGATTCGCTATGGCATGACACGTGACTGGGTCGCCGGCCTGAAAGTGGTGACAGGCACCGGAGAGTTACTGGAGTTCAACAAGGGGCTGCTGAAAAACAATACCGGCTATGATCTGCAACAACTGTTTATCGGTGGTGAAGGTACGCTGGGTTTTATTGTTGAGGCGACCATGCGCCTGACCCGTCCGCCCAAGGATCTGACTGTTTTGCTGTTAGGTGTCCCCGAAATGGACGACGTTATGAAGGTATTGGATACCTTCCAGAACAGTATTGATTTGACGGCCTTTGAATTCTTTTCTGAAAAAGCACTGGCGAAAGTTGTGGAGCATGCCGGTGTTCAGCGTCCCTTTGAAACTGAAACCGCGTTTTATGCCCTGCTGGAATTTGAATGCCTGAATGAGTCCATTGCTGATCAGGCCATGCAGCTTTTCGAACAGTGTGTGGAAAATGGCTGGGTTGTTGATGGGGTGATGAGTCAGAACCAGACCCAGCTGGCCAACCTCTGGCACTGTCGGGAGGATATCAGCGAGACGATTTCCCGCTGGACGCCTTACAAGAATGATATTTCGGTGGTGGTGTCGAAGGTGCCTGCGTTCCTCGCTGAGATTGATACGGTGGTGTCACGGGAGTATCCGGATTTTGAAATCATCTGGTTCGGCCACATTGGCGATGGCAACCTCCATCTGAATATTCTCAAGCCAGAGACACTGCCAAGGGAAGAGTTTCTGTCACGCTGCAACAAGGTCAGCCGTTGGGTATTTGAGATTGTGCAACAATATGGCGGTTCAGTCTCTGCCGAACATGGAGTTGGTTTGCTGAAAAAGGATTATCTGACTTACACCCGGTCAAAAGCAGAGATTGAACTGATGAAAGGGGTCAAGAAAGTGTTTGACCCTGACGGGGTCATGAACCCGGGTAAGATATTTGACCTGTAACTTGATACAGACGCCGGGCTGTTCAGGTGAACGGCCCAGCGGTTGGGTCAGATACCGATACTGTTCAGGGTATTAATTATCTGTCGTATGGTTTGGGCGATGGTAGGGTGCTCCTCAGCGAATTCAATGGCTTCCTTTTCCAGCCGGTCATTGAAGGTTTCCACGGGAACTTTTCCTTCGGCCCTGGCCAGTGCGATTTCGAGTTCATCGGTTATCTGCCGCAGACTGGCAGCCGTGCACTCATCGACTGGTTGACCATCCAGCAGGTCATGAAGATCCTGAATGTGGGCATTGAGTTTGTCATTCATAATTTTCTCTCCACCGACTGTTCCATCTTAGACCAGCGAGAGAGAGGATGAAATGGCAAAGTGCAAACAACAAACATGCCTGCGCACTAGCATTTAACCATCGCTGATAACAACAGGAATGCCATGCGTTATAACTGCCATACCATTGAAGGGGAGCCGGCGACGTTTCCGGTTGGAAAGGTTGTCTGTGTCGGTCGCAATTATGCAGAGCACGCTCGTGAATTGAATAATCCCGTGCCGACGGAACCCCTGCTGTTCATGAAACCGGCAACATCTCTCGCACCCTTTTCTGATCCTGTTCGTTTACCCGAGCAGCGTGGCAGTGTGCATTATGAAACGGAGATTGCGATCCTCATTGGCTGTGAAATCAGCCATGTATCTGCAGAAGAAGCGATCACCGCTATTGCAGGTGTTGGGCTGGCATTGGACCTGACCTTGCGAGAGCTTCAGGGACGACTGAAAGAAAAAGGACACCCCTGGGAGATTGCCAAGGGGTTTGACGGTGCTTGTCCTTTGTCGTCTTTTGTCTGCGCAGAGCGAATCGGTCGGTGGGACGACATTGATTTTCAGTTAACCATTGATGGCGAAGTGCGTCAGCATGGGAACAGCATTGAAATGCTGATGCCGATTATGCCGTTGATCAGCTATATCAGTGAGCATTTCACCCTTTGTCCCGGTGACGTAGTGCTGACAGGCACACCGGCAGGCGTCGGTGAACTGGTCAGTGGCATGACGCTCAAGGCTGAAATCAATGGCTTAATGGCGGTAGAATCGAGCGTGCTTTAACCAACAACTGACTAATGGGCTTGCCGATAGGATCAGGAGTGTTCAATCCGGACAGCCCCGTTGGCAGTAGATAAAAACGTGTCCACACAATAACTCTTTAGAATCCGGTTGTACTGGGGAGTGAACCATGCGCATTCTTGCACTGGCTTTCTGTTTTTTCATTTCTGGCCTTCAGGCCGCACAATACCACCTTGTCACCGAAAACTTTCCACCGCTGAACATGACCAATAATGGCAGTGAGTATGCCCGTAACCAGCGGGTGACTGGCATTGCAACGGATATTGTTCGAACCCTGTTTGATACCATGAACCTGAAGTATAGAGTCACACTTTATCCGGACTGGGACAGGGCGTTTAACCAGGCATTGGATGATGAAAATGTGGGTGTTTATTCCACCTTCAGAACATCGGAGCGTGAAGAACGCTTTCGCTGGGTAGGGCCACTGTTTGATGAAGAATGGATTGTTCTGGCGCCGGCAGACAGTGACGTTAGTCTGGATAGTATCCACGATCTCAAGAACTACCGGGTTGGCAGTTATGAGGCTGATGCCATCAGCGATTACCTCAAGGAGAAGGGCGTGCCTTTGGTTACAACCCGCGGTGATGTCCTCAATGCCATGAATATGCGTTTGGGAAAAATTGACCTTTGGGCAACCAGCTCACTCTCTGTCCCGTTTATCGCTGAACGTTACAATATGGACGTTAAGCGACTGCTGACATTCAACACCAGTCAACTCTGGCTGGCAATGAACAAGAACGCTAATCCTGAGTTGATCAAAGCCCTGAATACAGAGCTGGACTCACTGAAGAAAAGTGGCCAGCTGAAAACGATTCTGAGCCAGTATAAAAGCGAATAATCGCGCGGACAGACGGCCTGTGTTTTCAGGCCGTCCTATTGTTTATTGCAATTGATCCAGCAGACTCAGGAAAAACGCATATTCCAGTGCGAGTTCTTTTTGCTGCTGGTAACGTCCGGATGCACCACCGTGGCCTGCTTCCATGTTTGTATAGAACAGCAGTTTATTGTCGTCTGTTTTGTGTTCGCGTAGTTTTGCCACCCACTTTGCCGGCTCAAAGTACTGCACCTGTGAGTCGTGCAGACCCGTTGCAACCAGCATATTGGGATAATCCTGCCGTGTTACATTGTCGTAGGGAGAATACGACAGCATGTAATCGTAATCTGTTTTGTTATTAGGGTTTCCCCATTCATCATACTCATTGGTGGTCAGTGGCAGGCTTTCATCCAGCATGGTGGTGACAACATCCACAAACGGGACATCGGCATTAATACCCCGGTAAAGTTCCGGCGCCATATTGGCGATAGCCCCCATCAACAAGCCACCGGCGCTACCACCTGACGCAAACACTTTGTTTTTATCCGCGTACCCTTTCGCGATAAGCGCACGAGTCACATCAATGAAGTCAGTAAAACTGTTACGTTTCTGTTGCTGTCGACCGGCTTCATACCAGGGGCGCCCCAGTATCTGACCGCCACGAATATGGGCAATGGCATAAACGAAACCACGATCCAGCAGGGAGAGCCGGTTGGCGGAGAAGTACGGTTCAATAGTGTAACCATAGGCACCATAGCCGTACTGATAGAGTGGATTAGTGCCATCGTTGCTGAACTGATCAATGCGCCATACCAACGATACGGGAATATTTGTGCCATCTGTTGCGGAGACGAATATACGTTCACTGGCATAATCCGATGGGGTGAAACCACCGGGAATCTCTTTCTGTTTCAGTTGTTCCCGCTCACCGGTGATCAGGTCGTATTCATAAATCGTATCCGGCGTTGTCATTGAGCTGTACCAGATACGGACACGCGGTGCATCCACAGACGGGTTGGCTGAAAAATGCGCGACGAAGACAGGATCATCAAACGACAATTGATGCTCTTTGCCAGTACTCAGTTGAATGACACGAATACGCGGAATGCCATTTTCTTTTTCATTGAGCACCAGCGCATTGCTAAACAACAGGTAGTCTTCGAGGTATACATTGTCTCGATGGGGAACAACTTCCTGCCAGGCGGATTTGTTGGCACTCTGCGCCTTTTTCACCTTCATCAGGCGGAAGTTAGTGGCCTGCCAGTTGGTGCGGATGTAATACCAGTCATCCAGTTTGGCTATGTCGTATTCATGGTCTGTTTCCCGGGGAAGGAACGCCGTAAAATTGCCTTCTGGTGTTTTTGCATCCAACAGTGAGACGGCACATTGCGTGGTGCTGTCATGGTTGATCAAAAGGGTGGAGTCATCTCGGGTGCGATCAATGCCGGTATAGAAGCTTTTGTCCTGTTCTTCGTAAACCAGAACATCATCTTTCTGTTCGGTGCCCAGTGTATGCCGGAAGACCTGGTAACCCAGCAGTGTCTGCGGATCCTGACGGATGTAGAACACGGTGCGGTTGTCGGCTGCCCATACAATGTCACCTGTTGTTTGATCGATACGGTCAGTTAACAGCTCACCAGTCAGAAGGTTTTTAAAATAAACGGTGTAAATACGACGGCCTACCGTGTCCTCACTCCATGCCAGTAACTGGTTGTTCAGGCTGACATCCATATCGCCGATGCTGAAAAACTCGTGCTCTTCGGCCAGTTTATTGCCGTCCAGCAGGACCTCTTCGGAATTATCAAGACTTTCCGCTTTACGGGCATGCACCGGATATTCATCATCGCCACTGTAACGGGTGTAGTACCAGTAACCATTGTCCAGCACCGGAACAGTGGAGTCGTCTTTCTTGATGCGGCCTATCAGTTCCTGATAGAGCGATTCACGGAGTGGTGCATAAGGCGCCATGACCGCATCGGTATAGTCATTTTCAGCCTTCAGCCAGGACAGAATTTCAGGATCTTGACGACTGTCGTCGCGCAACCAGTAGTAATCATCAATCCGCTGGTGGCCATGGTGTTCCAGCGTTGTGGGCTGCTTTTTGGCAAAGGGAGGTTTTATCATCATTAGCGCCTGGTCATTCAAGAGTTCGGTGCCGATGCCGTTGTCATATGTTGTCGCGCTGGACAAGCTTGCTGATGCCAGCGAGACATAAAACGGTCATCAAATACTGCAATATTCGTTTCATTGAGTAAGATAACGCAAGAATAATCACTCAATAGTGGCAGCTGGCATGATGAAAAGAATAAAAGACGCCTTGTTACTGTTCTCTGTATTGGTTCGGACTCGATGTTCCTTTCTGGTCAATAAAAGCTTATTGCCCGATTCTGGCAGCCATCCTACCAAAAGAAGAATCATTCAGTGTGCTGTTACGGCGTTCGGGATGCTGTTATCAGCGATGGTGCACAGTGCTGTTAAAAGCGATATTAACGACAATAATATCGCAGCGATTGTCGGTGGCGAGGCGATTACCGCAGAGGCGTTGGAGGTTTTCTACCAGCAGGTGGCTCCTGGTGACTTTCGTACAACACGGGAAAGTGTTCTCCGGGATTTGATCACTAACAGACTGCTCGCTCACTGGCGTGAGCAGAGCGGATTAGTTGCAGCTGCGAATCCTGTTGGTTTTTCCGCTGATGTGGCTGTTGCTGATCAGCTGAATGGTTTGATTCGGTTGTACTGGCAGAAGCCATTGGAACGCTGGATCGGTGAACAACCTGGCGGCATGACCGGTTTTGCTCAGAAAATCTCCATACTTGCACAAGACCGGCTGACCGAGTTGCTTAAAAACAAAAGTCAGATGTCTTTTACTGCGACGGAACAGCAGCAAATTCTTTTCAGTCAGACTGTTCTTTTAACGTATCGGTTGCCCGGAGAAAAAACAGAAACGATTACGTTGCGCGATATTTATGATCGACAGAATGTACAGGGACGTATCCAATTGAGTCAGGCAACACCAACGTATTTGGCCGGACAGGTTGAGCAACTGCTGGGACACAGGGTCGTGGAATACTGGGCGCGTAAGCATTCAGGTCTGATGCCTGCTGATATCCAGTCGATGAAAAGAGTGCTTATCGATCGACGGGAACGTGAGACAGTCCTTAAAAGTCTTGGGTTGTTTAATGTCATGCACAGTAGTAATCTGGTGCTTCGCCAACTTTCGGATGCCGTTACCCGTGAGGAGGTGGTGAATTATTACCGTAATAAGAAGAACGAATTTAGTCGTCTGGATGCCGTTAAGGCTTTCCATCTACAGCTTGATAGTCAGAAAAAGGCGGATGACGTTTATTCACTCAAGTTACGCAGTAACGAATAACCTTAGCTGCTCGAATGATGCCCGCAGAGCGGTCATGTAAATCTTCGCCCTGAGCTGAAAATGATTGACCTTCAGTTTCAGGGAGAGGGT
>MUIA01000008.1 GCA_002084115.1 Oceanospirillales bacterium LUC14_002_19_P2
CAAGCTGAACAGTAGACCCAGAAAATGCCTTGGTTACAAAACTCCATATGAGGCATTCAAAGAGTTAACTGGAGTGGATGCAAGAAAAGTCATGGGTTATGCATTTATGACTTGAATTCAGGCTGGCGAGACCCGACATGACAGGCAATAGTTATCAGCGGTCAATGGGGCTATGTCCCGGGAGGTTTCTGATGCTGATGACGACAACGCCGACGGTACAGGGCCGTACCATTACCCACTACCGGGGAATCGTCGTGGGTGAGGCGATCATGGGAGCGAATCTGTTTAAGGATCTGTTTGCCGGGCTACGCGATATTATCGGCGGTCGCTCCGGTGCATACGAGAAAGAGCTGGCCAAGGCACGACAGGTGGCTTTTTCTGAACTGGAAGACAATGCCCGGGCGCTCGGCGCCAACGGGGTGGTGGGGATCGATCTTGACTACGAAGTGGTGGGCGAGCAGGGCAGTATGCTGATGGTCAGTATCAGCGGTACGGCGGTTTCTCTGGACCAATAGGACTTTTCTGACGGGTTTCCTTTTGTTGACAGCCTCTTGAGCAGAGGCTGTTTTTCAATCCACACAGCAGCAGTTACTCACCATTCAAAGACAAACCGCCGATCAAGCAATGCCTGCTCGGGCGTCTGTATGACTTTGAAGTTGGGGTAGAGTTCGCTGGCCTTCAGGGTATCTTTCGTGAAGGCGGACAGTTTCCCCAGCACATAAACCACGTAATTAATGCCCCAGCGTTCGAGATCCGTTTCCGCACCTTTCTTGGCGCTTACTTCATTACCGGCGCCGGTGCGCGCTTCAATAATGTAATCGGTGGAATAATGCAGATACTCAAAGGAGTAGGCTGGGAAGCTCTCTTTTAGCAGGCTCAGCATCCGGTTTTGTGTCAGCACATTGAAATCCATCTGTACGCAATGATTCAGGGTGCGCTCATCGGTCAGCGCCCGTGCTGCTATACGGCCAATGTCTTCAATATGGTGCGTGTAGATGGGGAGATCGAGATCACCGAATGTTGTGATCTTCGGGAAAAAGCGGAGATTTGGCAGAAAATAATCGAATATGCCGCCGTTATAAAACAGCGTCCAGCCAATATCGGCGCTGAACAGTTTGTCATGCAGGCGTTTCTTATTATCAAACACTTCTCCTTCGCCTATCTTAAGTGCATAGGTATGAGCGCCAAACTCGGTGGGGACAAACCGTTTTATCCCCGCCCTTATGGCGGCTTCCAGCCATAGTGGTTCTGACTGTGAGATGATTTCTTTTGAGCCGGGTACTGCACAGATCAGGGTATCCATGGCCGACAGCGCATTGGTCATGGCCGTTACATCAGACATATCCGCAAGCTCTACCAGACGTGCGCCTTTTTGTTCCAATGCCTGCAGTGTGTTGTTTTGTGGCCGGTTTCGGGCCCGTACCAGCAGGGTGACGTCATGCCCCTGCAACAACAGGTTGGTGGTCAGTGGCAGCCCAATTTGTCCTGTAGACCCAATAACGGCGATACGTTGCTTACTGGCTGAAACCATGGCGTTTTCCACTCGGCGGGTTGATAGTGAATGGTGGGTTTAGCGTAGGGCCAAGGCTGGAAATATAGCAGGGCACAGGGTTACTAATCGGTAAGTTATGATCATACAAGCGTTATTGAACCTGAAAAATGCAGATTTAAGCGCTGCGGTCAGGAGGCTGTGAACTTTCCTGTTTGTAGTAGTTCAAACCTGATCTGACAGTTACCGATTTTCCAGAGGGTGTCTGTCAGGTCAAATTCAGGCTATGAATTTTTCCTTCCAGATCTGTTTTCCATCGAGCAACGTTTCCATGG
>MUIA01000007.1 GCA_002084115.1 Oceanospirillales bacterium LUC14_002_19_P2
AACCGGTTGCGGTTGTTTTGCCAAAAGAGGACAGAAGGTAGTCAGAGTACAGCTCAATCAGATCGTGTTTCATACCGGCAATAATGCCGTATTTTCAGTCTTGTGCGTAACTTGAGTTATCTTGTTGAAGTCTCTGGTTTCATCAAGATCTGGAACCGTTCCACACTCCCTACTGGAAAAGCGCTGATACGGTGGGAAATCAAATACCTTGACGCGAGAGTCGGCGACCAGTACTTCAGTGGTCATGGCATTGAACTGTTCCAGCAGTGGGAGATTGTTTCTGTCGTACAGGACGTCAGCGGCGATCAGCATGTCCAATGGTTCATCAAAGCTGAACAGGTCGTCGTGAGTTCGGAAGTTGACTTGATTGATGCGTGCGTTAATTTGGCAGGCAAGCAGTGCATCCGGATCAATATAGCAGGCTATCACTTCGCGGGCTCCCGCAAGGCAGGCGGCAATTGCAACAACGCCAGATCCGGCGCCAAAATCCATTACTGTCTTACCCGCAACGAGCCCCGGTGTATCCAGTATTTGGGCTGCCAGAGCCTGACCGCTGCCCCAGCAAAACGCCCAGTAAGCCGGATATTCCTGGATAGTTTTTATTTCTTCTTCCTTGAATGGGCGCTGCTTCATCGGTGCTGGGTCAAGCAACGCCAACTGTATTTGAGGGCAGTCTGGTAGCGGTTGAACCAGCACCCGTGCTTCAGGGTGCATTTTGATAAGGTTGCGATTGAGCTGCGAGATGTCGAGCGTTTGTTTCATGCTTCTTTAAAGATGCTCTCGGCATTGAATTGTGTCAGCAGGTTTTGTGCGGCCTGCTTTATGCGTTCTTTGTGCTGTTGTTCCAGTAGTTCACGTTCTTTATCAAAACGGTTGCGCTCGCTCAGTTTCATGACTTTTCGTGCTTCGCCAATCGGCATATGCGTCGTTGCGTCGTAGATGGTGGTGAAAATCTGGTATTCCTCAGTTTTACCCAAGGAAGGATCCAGCATATCCAGGATGGTTTTGATCCTAATGCAGCCTTCCGTTGGATTAACCTGCTCATGAACGAGACTCTTGGCCAGGATGGTCAGGCTGGAGCAAAGAAACTGGCGGTGTTGTTCATTGGATTTTCGAATGTTTGCGCGGTTTCGAAACACTTCCATCCAGAGTTTGATTGCCCACGCGGACAGACCGGCAATCGCAAGAATGGCGGCAGCCAGTAAGATCAGAGTTATATCCATTCCGTTGTTTCCTATGTGGGTATAGCGACATAGCGTCCGCTAAAATTGGCGACACATTCGCCGTCTGAGTGCAGTGATACAGTCAGGTCAAGGCGCGCTCGGCGGCCTGCTTGCAGGCAGCTGGTGAACGTTTCAGGTGTCGTGCACTCACAGATCGCGGTCAGTTCGCTGCGGGCGGGTGTCAGGAATTGCAGATTTTGTTCAGCGATAACGGCATCGCAATTGACGCCGGCTTCTAGTGCTTTCAGGCTGGTCATGGTCCAGCCGCAGATGGTGGTCAGTGCGCTCATGCTGCCACCAAAGAATGTGCCTTTGTCATTGATATTGGGTGACAGTGGGCAGGTAAGTTGCAGCTGTTTGCCATCGTAAAGCCGGTAGTCAACTTCCATGGCGCGAAGCATTGGAATCTTGCGGAGCTTTTCCTGAAGTGCGAGAGGGAGTGGCGATGTCATCTGTTTTTAGGGTTTTTACGGTGCTTTTACAGGTTGGCGGATGAAAAGTGAGGGATTGCAACAGAAATAGCCTTTAGAAGACGATTGATTTGTATAGATCAAAACTTCTGAAGGATCAGACATGTCGGCAACCCCATCA